>JAUHYX010000055.1 GCA_030426285.1 bacterium | reverse complement strand
CCAATCTGCGCGTATGAGTTTCGGTTTTCCAACTGCCCCAATAACAATATCAGCGCTGCGAATATGTTGCTCTAACTCTGTTGTTCGTGAATGGCACACCGTAACTGTACAATTGCTATTGAGCAACATAAATGCCATTGGTTTTCCGAGAATAGGAGAGCGTCCTACCACTACGGCATGTTTGCCTGAAAGCTCGATGTTATAGTGTTTCAAGAGCTTCATGATTCCCGCCGGTGTCGCGCTACCATAAGCTTGTTCTCCCATTGCCATTCGGCCAAAGCCTAGGCATGTAACGCCATCTACATCTTTTTGTAGTGAGATTCTGTCAAAACACCTGCGTTCGTCTATGTGGCTTGGAACAGGATGCTGCAAAAGAATCCCGTGAACAGCTTCATCGTTGTTGAGTCGATCTATCTCAGCCAGCAATTGTTCTGTGGTGGTCTCAGCCGGCAATTCTATGCGCTCAGACTCCATGCCAACACGTCGGCATGCATTTCCTTTCATTTTTACATATGTTGCTGAAGCAGGATCGTCGCCCACAAGAATGGTTGCCAATACTGGCACCCCAATGTTGGGGATGAGTTTAGTCACTCGTTTTGAGAGGCTGAATTCTATTTCTTTGGCAAGCTTTTTACCGTCTAGAACTAAAGACTGATGCATTGAGGAGAACTCCAAAGTATGACGAATCCAAAATTCGAGCTTCACGTGAAGAAATCCAAACAGAAGCCGATATTTACACTATGTACAACCTTCAGAAATGATATGCAAAAACTCCTTCTACTATCATGTGTACTCTCCCTTTTTGTGACTGCAGCTATGGCAAGTGCGTGGGTGTACTATTCTCCGCAGGACAACTCCTTTCAAGTCGAGTTTCCCAAAAAACCGAAAGTCACAACTAGTGAGCAACAAAGCTCTTATGGACTCCTGTCAGTGCATGCTGCCACGGTGCAACAGCGACAAAGCAACAATGTTGTGACCTTCAACATCACGTACTCGGAATACCCTGAGGGAACCGTGACGTCGGACAATGCACGTGCCGCAAAGAGTGCGTTGGATGGAGCCGTGCAAGGAATCGGGCAGAGCGGACTCGTAAGCTTGCGCTCAGTTGAAGAAATCGAGATACAGGGGTTTCCCGGCAGGTTCAGTTTCTTTGTTAATGACAAGGACGGAGATGTTATCATCGTAAAGAATATCCTTGTGAACAATCGTTTGTACGCGCTGCAGGTACAGGTGAAATCAGGCCATGAACAACACGCAAAAGTCACGCGCTTTCTAGAAAGTTTTCAGTTGTTTGTCAATTGAGACAGTCGTCTTTCTTTTTGTCTCCAATAAGCGCTGTGAGGGTAGAAACTCATTTCAATCCCTCAGAAATAGTGGATAGTTGCGCCATAAGTTGTAATTTTTGCTGTGTTGTGAATCTGAATAATGTTGATTGTGTGCCATCATTCGTGGTACTCCGAATGTATCTCACTTTAGGAAGAACTTATGAAGTCAAAGCCGCTGCTGATTTCCGCTCTCGTTAAAACGGCTCGCCAATTGTCTGCACTGCAACAGCGGTGCCATACACCGTCAAAGAAGAAACGCACAAGAATCCTTCAAAAACGTCTAAAGACACTACTCGCACAAAGTAATCCCCTGCGCTTGGCCAGTGTGAGCACTGCCGTAGCCATGCTGGTTTCTGGCTCGGTTCAGGCGTATGCAGGGCAACACGACAATCGGTATGACACACCGAGAACAACACAGAACGAGGTTGGACACGACGATGTTCAGCCAGATACGTACTTGAAAGCCACTCCAAATCAAATGTTTCTGCAAGACTCAGTACTCAACTATTGGCAGTCGCAAGCGGCCGCAGCTAAAAGCTTGAGAGAGACTCCCGACCAGACGAGTATGCGAAATTCCGGCGTGTTTGTGGATGCGGAACAGCAACAGCAAGAGAATGCAAACAACAATGGCGCATTGATCGTAAACCCAAATCCGACGCATGCTTTTTTTGGGGACACGGTTCAGATTGGACCTTCGGGGAAAATGACAGTTGTTGAGCTAGGTGATGTCGACGATGACGGCGACCTAGATATACTAGCTCGCAAACTATCTACTGACTATTCCATCTCGCGCAGGTATGGAAGGGTCTCTGAACATGTGCTTTTGCAGAATTTAGGGAACGGTTCTTTCTCCGAAACGTACATTGCAGCGTATCATAATGAGGCTATGCCTCGACTGATTGACTTTGACAACGACGGCGACCTTGATGTTGTCCAAATTGGTCAAAACGGATTATTCGCAGCCCAAAGGAACAACAATTGGTCGTTTTCACTAAAGAGTTCTGTAGTTACGGGAAACAAGTATATCCGAGATGTTGCGATTCGCGATGTTGATGGTGATGGAGATTTGGACGTATCATGGACAAACGGACTGCTCAGCCGAATATATACGATGACCAACAATGGGTCTGGCATCTTCAGCTCATCCTTTGAGGAGGTGTCGGATGTGTTTAGGCCTGTAATTGGTTTTGGTGACTTCGACGATGATGGGGACTTGGATCGAGCGGTCGCAGGTGCCCAAACCACAAATGACTATTCATTGTACATAGAATTGTCGGACACTATCGGGGCTGGTAGTACTACTATTTTTGGATCGCATTTCGCTACTAACGCATTGGGGACTGTGGATATCGACGGCGACGGTGATATTGACATAGTTGCTCATGGTTATGACCGATGGGGAGATAACAATCAAACGTATAGCTCTTTGCGCATATTCGAGAACGATGGTTATGGCAGTTTTGATCAGAGCCGCGCGATAGAAGTAGGTGTGTTTAGTCAAAGGGTTGGTTCAAGGTTTTGGCTTGAAGATATTGATGGTGATGGCGACATCGACATTGCGGTTAATTCCATACCTTCAGGACAGTATGGCTTGGCGTTCAACCAGCCAGCATTGTTTCTCAATGACGGTACCGGAGAGTTTGTTAAGCAACAAGTTCCAGTATCTGGTGGCGGTGTTTCCGGGTTTGCAATAGGGGATATGGACGGCGACGGCGACCTAGATGTTGTTTCTGGTGCTGTTTCAGGACAGATCACAATCAACTATGGCGAACTAGCAGAACCTGTAGTTTCGGCCGTTTTCCCACGCTCCGTGCAAGTAGGACAAGCGACAGATGTGGAAATTGTGGGGCGACACTTCCAACATCGCGAAGTTCGCTCAAAGTTTTTCTCAGATGCCGAACAGCTCTCGCAAAGTGATATTGATGCACAGCTTATTGCCGAATTGGAGAGTGCTCCTCTGATAACAGAATCTACTGATGGGCTTCCTGCCAACTCCATTTCATTTGAAGTCAATCCATCGTCAACCGGAACTATCGCGGTGCTTGTAGACAACACAATCGGTCAAGAAGTTGTGTTGCTCAATGTCGGTAGCTCAACAATGAATGCTCCGACGGTATCTCCGCCATTGTATACACAAGATCTTGCCACGACAGGTAGTATTGACATTGACTTTTCATCGAACATGTCACTACGAGGTGTTGAAGGTGGCAGAATAACCGCATACAGTGAGTTTTTTGGTCTGCTATCTACGAGTCAGACGTTTTCTGTCAGTGGCAATTCAGTTTCATTGTCGCTCAACCGTGCGCTGCGACCAAATGAAAAATTGAGAGTTTCTGTAACAAGTGCCGTTGCAGAGAACGGTGCAATTCTCGAAACTCCGTATGTTTTTGATGTTCGTACAGAAGCAACATCCGGAACGGGCTTTTTTGAACAAAGCTTGTTTGGAAATAAGTCGACTCGAGACATCGCCGCAGCTGATCTGGACGGAGATGGCGATCTTGATCTTGTTTGCGCCAATTACGAACAACAGGCGCAAACAATTTTGTGGAACGACGGTACAGGATCCTTTTCTCAAACTGAGCTTCACAGAGCAGACAATGATGGTGTTGCGGTTGGCGACATTGACAATGATGGAGATGTTGATATCCTCTTCTCGCCAGATTATGATATGCAGTACAACTATTCTGCGGTGCAAAAACCAGATTTCGACAAAGTTCAGGTGTTGACAAACAATGGGCAGGGTGAATTCTCAATTGAGTTTCTGGGATTGCCATTTGGGACAATCAAACGTGCTGATGGGATAGAAATGGGTGACCTAGACGGCGACGGAGATCTCGATGCTGTTGTTGCACGCGCAGAAGAACCAGTAGTATTGTGGAATGACGGATCAGGTGAGTTTACTGTCGACAGAGTATTTGACTCAGTGGCCACACGGTACAGTTATGATGTCAAAACTGCTGACTTTGACAATGATGGCATGTTAGATATTGTGTTCGCCAACAATACAAGTGGCTCACTCTCGGAAAAATCTGAAATATGGATGAACAATGGCAATGGCTCGTTTACAAAAACGGTGACCGATGCACCATATAGTTATCGAGTACAAGTTGCTGATTTCAACAACGACGGACTGGTCGATGTTGCATCGGTGAGTGTTTCGGCCTATTCTTCATTGTGGACCAACAATGGTGATGGAACCTTCACATATAAGATTGTTGGTAGTGTCGGCGCGCGCGGACTAGGTGTGGGTGACTTTGATGGCAACGGAACCCAAGACATTATTCAGGGATATGGGCTGACAAATGACCAAGTGTTGCTCAATGACGGTAATGCCAATTTCACCATTCACTATACACCTTACTCAACTTGGTCGCGCGACATGGCAGTAGCAGACTTCAATGCAGATGGCAAACTAGATGTCGCCATTTCTAACTCTAGCAACTCGCCAGAGTCAATTTTGTTCAACTCTACGCCTCGTGCCTACCTTGTTAGCGTGACTCCGACAGGACCAGTTTCGGTTGAGCAATCAACAACAATAACGATATCGTTTTCCGATGAAATGTTGGCTGCCAGCTTAGATGGCGATGACATAGATGTCTGGGGAAGTAAGTCTGGCTGGATGGGAAACAATATCACGTACACAGTTAATCCGACAACCACCGCTGTTGTTGTTGAACTGGATACTCCGCCCATTCCAGGAGAAAAACTGACGATTCAGGGGACATCCTTTAAATCTGCTAGTGGTACGTCATTGCCGGATGTCTTTAGCCGATTCGTGCAGGTTGAAGCGACATCAGGAACTGGTGCATTTGCAAGCCGAGATCTGTTGTTGACCGAAGGTGTCGAACAAATTGAAAGTGCAGATATGAATGGCGATGGCATCGCAGACATAGTCACCTATGAAAATGGCGAATCTCTAAAGATTTATGTGTATGATCCCGCGACAGGCCAGTTGCATGCTACTGCTATTGCTGAGTCAAATGTCTTGACATTTGTACTAGTCGACAAAAACAACGATGGTAAAACGGACATTATCACTCATCGAAGTGGCAATGGAAACAATGCTTCCGTGTTGTTAAACAATGGGGATATGACATTCGCAACAACGGATTTTAGTAGTGGATTTAATAAGCAACCTGGTGCCGTTGCTCTCGACTATAATAAAGATGGTGAGATGGACTTTCTCGCTCAATCTCTTTTCTCTAGTGTTTTTTACGGCCAAGCAGGAGCAGGTTTTAACGGTAGCTCTGGATTGTCAACCATATTCTCAGGTCAAGAAGTTGAAATAACTACAATGACAGCGGATCCGGAGAGATTTGGAGACCTGCTTTGGGTGAGTTCATCTCAAATAGGTATATCCCACGGCACACCAACGTCAATGAGATCTCCTACTGCATATGCTGAATCAGATGCAGCGGAAGGTCTACTAGCAGCAGCAACTGGAGATGCCAATGGCGATGGGATCGATGAAGTCGTATACAGCAACAAGTCAGACTCCTTGTCGATTCTTTGGACAACAACAGGAATTCCAGAATCGCATGAGTTCTTGTTTCCTTATGGTTACAATGACCTTGCTCTCTCAGATTTCAATGGTGACGGATTCGCTGATATTGTCGGCATCAGTAGTGGGAGCCTAGAGGTAATGCTGAACACTGGTGACCAAGAATTTGAAGCGCCTGTTGTGATTGGTGCCGGTGGACACAGTCTTAATGCTTGTGATGTAGACGGCGACGGAGATCTCGACATTGCGTTTGTTGACAATGACGAGAATTTGCGAGTCGCGTTTAACAACCCAGAGACTCCTTCTATCTCACTTCTCACTCCAAATGCTACAACTGCCTCTCTCAATGTTGCAGATCTACAGTTGGATGGTTTCTTCAATTGGGATGCAGAGGTACAAATAACTCGTTTAGATAACTCAGGAAATGAAAGTAGCGCATATACGCCAGATCAAACAATTACGACAACAGCGAACATTCAATTCACAACAGAACCTGGCAACTTCGCAACCATCGGAACGCTAACTGTTAGCATCACTGATATGGCTGGCACTACGTCAACTACACTTGTTGTTTCAGAAGTACTGTATGGTCGCCAGGATTATTCTCGTGGCACAGGTGCACAGTTAGTCGATGTTCTCGCAAACGACAACGGCCAGAGCATCGTAATTCTCGATGCTGGAAGTCCGTCATTTGGTGAAACAACCATTGTCGATAATCAATTGCAGTATACACCAAATGTAGATTTTTACGGTCTTGAAGACATCACTTACACATTTGGTTTTGCTGGCGGACAGGCGAGTTCTGGAACCTTGAGTGTATACACGCAAGCTCCGGACGCTGGGGACAACAATCTCGATCAAATACAAGTCATTGAAAATGGTGATGATGATATTACAACCCTAAAACGCCCGCGCGGAGCTGCAGTTTCCGCAGATGGCGAACATGTATATGTTGGTGCATATACGTCAAAAGCAGTCAATCACTTCAACAGAAATGTGACAACCGGCGCGATATCCTATGTGGATAGAGTGAAGGGCAACAACTTGGGGTTGGCGTATGTTACGCAGATTGCTCTTTCTCCAGATGGACGCCACCTGTACACGTTGTCAAAAACTGAATACGCCATAGGTATCTACGATGTGGATCAAGCCACTGGTTCGTTGACATTTGTAGATCGTGTCGTGCGCGGAGTAGACGGGGTAGACGGCTTGAAGTATGGCGAAGATATTGTTGTAAGTCCAGACGGCCGAAACGTGTACACAGTGAGTTCGGCAGACCGCAAACTCACTGTGTTCAGACGCGATCTTGAATCTGGAGAGTTGCACTACGTAGAGCGCTTCAAAGACGGTCAAGATGGAGTAACGAAAATGAATGATCCGCGTGGAGTAACAGTATCTCCTGACGGCAAGAACGTATATGTTGCGGCCTACAGTGACAATGCTGTGAGTATGTTTGCACGTACAGAGGAAACCGGCGAGCTCGAGTTCTTAGGTGAAGTTCGCGACAATAAAAGTGGCGTAGACGGATTGTACGGAGCCAGTGGAGTTGCCGTTTCGCCTGATGGCATGCAGGTGTTCGCTACTGGATATCGCGACAATGCCATTGCCGTGTTCGACAGATCGAGTACAGGTACACTTACTTTTGTAGAGCGTTTCAAACATGGAACAGATGGTGCCGCTGGATTGAACGGTGCTTATCAAACACGTGTTGCTCGTTCTGGTCAAATGGTGTTCGCAGCAGCACGCGGATCGAGTTCTGTTGCCATGCTCGAACGTGATCCGGCAACTCAAGAAGTTGACTTTGATGAGTATGTGCAACGCAACCAAAATGGTGTAGCAGGGATGTACAAACTTTACAATATAGAGGTCGACCCGTCTAGTACCACGCTGTTTGCCATGGGTAACTACGACAATACTGTTGCCGTGTTTGAAATTGGAGATGATGGACATCCAAAACAAGGTGAACCTCAGCAACCAAGTGTAGATGAGCCGGCAGTGGATGCACATCGCGCCTCCGTACATGTATTCCCGCAGCCCGCTAGCGATATGGTTACATTTTCTTTCGGCGATGTCTATGAATCTTCTTCGTGTGAAATTGTGGATCTAGCTGGTCGCATAGTCAAAGCGACGCAGGCAGGTAAAGGCCAACAACTCAGTATCCCAGTTGGAGAATTGGCAGCAGGGAGTTATTACGCACAGGTAACTTTACAGAATGGCAATGCAACTGAAGTAGTGCAGGTTGAGTTTATCGTGAAGCGCTAAGAATTTGTAGTTTCAACACTCTGTTGATTGTGACAGCAATCAACAGAGTGCCTGAATTTTACATTATTCTTCTGATTTTGGCTGCAACCAAAAAGCACTGTCGGGAAGGCTTGTGGCTAGCTTGTGAGTTTCTGCGATAGTATTGAGAATATTGGGTCGTCTTGCATTTCGAATCAACTGCACGTCATAAATCTCATCTACGGAAGCTAGGTATTGATATTTGCCCATGCATGTCATAGTTGGCATATGAACGATATCGAATCCGGCATTCGCTTTTTTCTGAGCAATTGGTAAATCTTTGAACGAGGACGAAGAAAGTCGAATTCTCGACACACCGATCACTGCATACTCCCCGATAAAATCCAAGCCTCGAGCAAATCCTCCGCAATCATACAGACGAGTTATTGCACCTGTAACCAGATCAATTGATGCAAGTGTTCCTTCTGCAGACAGCAACACATACAGCTTACCATTGTATATGCGTGGAGAATGTGGCATGGGTAAATCAGTGGTTACAACCCGATTGTCGTTGATATCCATCACGAGTCCCGCATTTCCATTTGTTTCGCGCCAGCCTGCGGCAGTATCTGTTTGACTAAACATTGACACATACTGTGGCTTGCCGTTGAGGTGACATCTGTCCTCAGGCAAGAGCTCAGAGATAAATGGAGGTTTCCATTGCGGCGTAAAGCTAGATTCTTCATCAAATGTACACAGGCAGGAGTAACGCGTGTTCACTCCCCATAGTTGTCCATCAACAAAGTCGATGTCGTGCATATGTGTTTCGCCTGTATGATATGTGCGAATTGGCAAGTACATAGCATCGTACACATTCGGTTTGTTTGGATATCCTTTGGCGAGCCTAGCGTCGTTTTTGAGGACAGTAATATCGTGGCCAGAAGCCACCGCCAATTTATCGCCGACTACGGCCAATCCCATGGCCACAGGAAAAGTGCGCGGCAGCTGACTGAGAAAGTCCTCGTCTTTTGCTGACACAAACACAACCTTGCCTGCCTGATAGGTTGACAGCGCTACGGTTATCCCGAGCCGGTGCAAAAGCTCTGGCAATGCGGGCGTATATGTGGTTGCAAAAGGCTGCAGAGATTGAGGTTGTTGTTCATTCATATATATGTCAAAAAAAATTGTAACAATGGGTAGGTCTCGTCGATACCATAGAAAAGTTACGATTGGTTCAAACTATTACCAATTGTAGCGCTTTCTTTTATGCGTGCAGAAACGTATATATGTGACTTGCCGTACCTCACGCACCTCAGTTGTGTAGAAGCCCTTTCATTTCTTTGCCGGGAGAAACCATGTACAATTCAACAAGAGTTTTTGCTCTTCTCTTTAGTGCCTTCGCGTTCGCTGTTCTAGGTTCATGTTCGAATGAGATTTCCCAACCCAATGATTTTGCCGAATACATCGCCGCATACACATACGGTATTGTGCCCGCAGATCAGGAGATTGTGGTGGAATTCATGCAGGACATCACAAATGAGGTACCAATTGGTGTTCCTCTGAGTTCTGACCTGATGCGAGTTGAGAACTTAGAGGGTACATTGATATTGGAGCACGAATCTCGGCTCGTCTTTAGGCCGGAGCAGCTACCAGAGCAGGGGGCAACATACCATGTTGAGCTTAACCTCAATGAATTGTTCAAAGATGTACCGAGCAACTTACATGTGTTTGCTTTCGAGTTTGAGATAATGAAGCAACAGATTTCGGCTTCCAATCCGTATTACAAAGTGGATTTGAACAATGCAGACGAAGTCTCAGTGTTTTTTAATATCGACATGGTGAGTGCGAGCTATGGCCTCGATACAGCCAAGTTGATAAGTAATTCTACTTTTGAACACGACAGTCTGAGCATTCGCTCCCTTGGAAAGCGAGTGTTGCGGGTTGGGCTCCACGGCATTCAAAAACCAGACACAAAATCGACCATGTCATTTACTGTCAACGGTGCTGCACTTTCTTCATCCGAACAACTTCCTCTCAGCATAACGCTACCCGGAATACATGATTTTTATGTAGCGAGTGTACGCACACAGAAGTCTCCTCAAGCCGTGATTATCGAATTTAGTGATGCGATTGACCCGGAGTTGGATATCACGGGTTTGATCGAAGTTGAAAACACAAGTGTAACTACGGAAGTAGAGGGCAACACCATTCAACTGTTTCCACAAACCAGCGTCGTTGGCAAAAGGCTGGTTACAGTTCACCAAGGAATGAAGAGTGTTCGAGGCAACACACTCGATGCCATGCACCAAGCTACAGTGCAATTCGACTCCTATAAACCTCAGGTTGAATATGCTGATTCAAAAGTGATCTATCCGGCTTCAGAACGAGTGACGGTCCCAATACGTGCGGTTTCACTCACGGCTGTTGACGTTCTCGTTATAGAAACCCGTCCACACCGCATGGGACAACGCTTGCTTATGAACTCGCGTATGCAACACACCAGCTATGTGAGGCAATTGGCAAAACCGATTTTGTACAAAAAGGTTGTGCTAGGTGAAAAAAACGATGAGTCTCTTTCGTCTTGGCAAACATATGAACTCGATCTTTCTGATATACCTGGATATGAACCCGGCGCACTGTACACAATCGTGCTCGGCTTCAGGCCTTCATATGCTGTGTATGCTTGTCAGGATGAAGATGAACTAACAGACGACATGATAGAGATTCCAGACTTCAAGAATGGTGAGTACTCATGGATGTCGTATTCAGGAGCAACATCGCGTACCAACAATTGGAAAGACCGCAACAATCCGTGTACACCCTCCTATTACACGTCTAGAAAGTGGGTATCAAAGAATATTCTCATTAGCGATATTGGGCTGATCTCAAAAAAGGGCAGTAAAAAGCAGCAATTATATGCTATGAGTCTATCGACTGCAGAGTCGTTGGAGAATGTAGGTATTGTTGTGCTCGACCAGCAACTCGACACCATTGTGCGCGGCACAACGAATAAGAATGGTTTGTTTGAATGGGAAAAGCCCAATGACGTATTTGCCGCGATTGCTCGGTATAAAAACAGTGTATCATATATTCACTTTAACTCCTCCTATACGCTGTCACATAGCAATTTTGACGTGAGTGGAGTGAGCAATTCCAAAGGAGTTCGCGCGTTTGTGTATGGCGAACGCGGTGTTTGGCGTCCCGGAGATACTCTCTTTTTGACCGGGATCATAGAAGATGGACTCGAGACACTGCCAGAGAATCATCCAGCTGTTATGCGAGTATACGATCCGCAACGAACCGAAATGGGTGTGTACGAACCGCGCAAGCAACTCAACCAAGTATACTCATTTGCTATCCCCACACGAGAACAAGACAAAACCGGGTTGTGGACTGTTGAATTTGAGCTTGGCAACAACACATTTACAAAGTATGTGCGCGTTGAAACAGTCAAACCAAATCGACTGTCTGTAGATCTGTCTTTTGCGCAAGACACACTGTTGTTGCGCAGCAACTCTCTGCGTGCAGATTTGCATGCTGAGTGGCTTCACGGAGGTCGGTTGGGTGAAACCGAGGCCGAGTACGAGTGTCGAATTGTCCCCCAATACATGCGTTTCAAGCAGTTGCCGGGCTATGAATTTACCAATAGAAGCACAGGGGCTACAGGGTTCAAGAAAGCGTGGCAAGGGAAGCTCAACTACAATGGTGATGCTGTAGTTGTACCAGACCTAGACGATGAAACAATTGAGTCGTTCTCTAGAGTAGACTTTCGTGGCAAAGTGTACGAGCCTAGCGGCGCATTTAGTGTTGATTACAACTCCGTGTATGTTTCGCCATATGAGAGTTATGTTGGATTTAAGTTGCCAGAGTCAGATACGTACTACTACTATCTAGATACAACCTATGCCATTCCAATTCGCACGGTTGACATTTCAGGAAAGCCATCTAAAACCAACAAGGTGCGGGCAAAAGTGTACAAGGTCAATTGGCGCTGGTGGTGGAACTCCTCGGGGGGAAGTTCGCGCGAGTACATCCGCAGGCAGAATCTTTCTCCAATTGTCGAAGAAGAGGTTGAAATACATCATGGAAAGGGAATGTGGAATGTGCATATGCCTAGCACAGGTTATGGCAGATACTATATTGAAATCGAAGACTTGAGTAGTGGACACGTTTCAAGTACACATATGTATCTCGATTGGCCTTGGTGGTATGACGTTCGAGACCGCAAAGACGTGACTGGTGGAGAATCTATGCTCACACTGTCACTAGACAAAGAACGGTACGCGCCCGGCGATAAAGCTGTAGTTCGTTTCCCGGCTTCTGAAGGTGCAAGAGCCCTTGTTACACTCGAGTCTGGAACCGCGGTACTCCATCAAGAGTGGATGGACTGCGCACAAGGTGCCAATGAACTATCGATTCCTGTGAAGGGTGAATATGCTCCAAATGTGTACGTACATGTCATGTTGTTGCAGCCATTCAAAAAGACCAACGATCATCCAATACGAACATATGGTGTTGTGCCGCTATTTGTCGATAATCCAGCAAGCAAGTTGTCTCCGGTCATTGTTTGCAAAGACGAAGTAAGACCTGAAAGCGCGATGCAGGTGCAAGTAAAAGAGTCAGCTGGAAAAGCAATGACCTACACGCTTGCAGTTGTCGACGAAGGACTACTGGATCTCACCAACTACAAGACTCCAAATCCGTGGTCATTCTTTTACCAACGTCGTGCACTCGGTGTGACAACATGGGATATTTACGACGATGTTGCTCATGCAAATGGAGATGTAATAAGTCGCATTGTTGCCCTTGGAGGGGGTGGGGCAGACGAGGCCGAGGGGGAGAGCTCCTCTCGAGGCAAACGGTTCAAACCCATGGTTCGATTCATAGGGCCATTTCACTTAAAAAAAGGTGAAACAGCTACTCACACAATTGAAGTTCCGCGCTACATCGGAAAAGTGCGAGTGATGGTTGTGGCAAGAGAGAAGACGTCATACGGTAGCTCAGACGCAGAAGTACGCGTTAAGTCTCCTATCATGGTGGCCAGTACATTCCCCCGATTGCTCTCTCCAGGCGACACAATTGATGTGCCTGTAACAGTGTTTCACATGAGAGAATCCAATGAGAATGTGAGGTTGAATTTGAGCATAAATGGACCATTAAGATTGCTCGATCCTTCGCAAAAAACTATCGCGTTTTCCGGTGAATCGGATTCGGTTGTAACGTATACGTGCGCTGTGAAAGAGCAAACTGGACCAGTGAAGTGCATTGTCACTGCTTCAGCTGGATCAGAACGAGCAACTGAAGAAACAGACTTAGAAGTCAGAGTACCAGAGCGGTCTCGCACGGTAGTACAAGCAGGTGTGGCAGAACCCTCTTGGAGTACAGAATTTACTCCATATGGTTTAGTGGGCACGCGTTCTGCATTTGTTGAGCTAAGTACAGTGCCAGAGTTAAATCTGATGGAAAGACTCGACCAACTCACACGTTATCCTTATGGTTGTATTGAGCAGACAATATCAAAAGTGTTGCCGCAACTCGTGGTTGGGGACTTGGTAGATTTGCCAGTAGAAGTAAAAGAAAAAATTACGTTCAATGTATCTGCGGCTCAGGAACGATTGCTGTTGTTCCAAACGTCCGATGGTGGAATGTCATATTGGCCAGGTGGCTCGCCAAGCCAATTTGGCGCAGTGTACGCGATGCATTTTCTCGCTGAATCAAAGAAGCGAAGCTATGCAATAAACTCAAACTTGCTGAACAAACTCGTGGCATATAATACCAAGGTCAGCAACGAGTGGTATAACGGTGCCAATGCCGGAGATACGTATCTACAGGCATACAGACTATATGTGTTGGCGTATCACGGACGCGCCCAAATAGGAGCGATGAACCGACTGAGAAGCAAAGACATACGAGGCAGTGCGCGATGGTGGTTGGCTGGGGCATATGTACATGCCGGCAAGACCTCGGTTGCCAAAGAAATCGTGAATTCGCTCGTGGTAAGTGACGACGATTATGTGTATGTTCCTCGCGCCTATGGTTCGCGCTATCGATACTCTTCAATCATTGGAATGGTACAAGCGCAATTGGGGATGCTGAGCCCAGCTAAACAGACGCTCAAACCAGTCGTTGAAGCAGTCGCCAACACAAATATGTATATGTCCACGCAAAGTGCCGCCTTTAGTTTGATGGCACTCTCAAGTGTGTATGGCGGAGCGGACAACCACATCACTGCAGAAGTTGAGTACAACGGTGAAGTGCATAGTGTGAACACTGCCAAGACAATTGTGCAAATTCCAATCGATCCCGATACGGCAAGTCCGATTTCTGTCACGAGTCGAGGCAAACGCGTCTTTGTTCGTGTCGTTCAAATTGGTACCCCAATGCAGGCTATTCAATCGGATGTCGCAAAAGGTTTGGCATTTTCTGTTCGATATCACGACGACGAAGGAAAAGAGATCGACGTTTCGAAACTAACTCAAGGAACTGAGTTTTGGGCAGAATTCAAGATCAAGGACTCGTATGAACGCAATATGAGAAATATGGCGCTTGACTTTAGGCTTCCATGTGGCTGGGAAATTGTGGATGACTCGGGTTCAGACTTGGCTTCAGCCTCAAGTTATCAATACCGCGATATTCGCGACGACAGGGTGTACTTGTTCTTTTCACTGCGACGAGATTACGAGCGCACCTATCGAGTGCGTCTACACGCAAGTTTTGTTGGTTCGTATTATGTCCCGTCTGTTTTTGCAGGTGAAATGTACGATGGCGATACTGAGAGTTATTTGGGAAGTAGCAGGGTGTATGTAGTTGCAGAATAGGGCTGAATATGAGCTTGATTAGCAACATATCAGCTCGAACTCTACTGTGGTTTTCATGTGGAGTGATGTTGGGAATTGTAGCCAACCGAATCGGTAGCGACGTGTTTAACGTGCCGTACGCGACAGCCTTGATGGACCAACATTCCAGATTGCTTTCGTGCGAGTTGGCAGCAGATCAACAGTGGCGGTTTCAACCCAATGGTGAGATTCCGCCAAAGCTGTCGACATGCATTCAATACTTCGAGGATGAGTATTTCTATGCTCATCCAGGTGTGAATCCGATTTCTATGATTCGTGCATTGCGACAGAATGCTGCCGCAGGACGAGTAGTCTCGGGTGGTAGTACCATCACTATGCAAGTCGCACGTATGTCGATGAAGAACACTGACCGGACTGTTGTTTCAAAGCTGACTGAGCTGCTATATGCATTGTGTATTGAATCAGCGCATACCAAGTCTGAGATACTGCAATTGTGGGCCGACAATGCACCTTTTGGCGGAAATATCGTTGGCTTCCAAGCTGCCTCGTATGCGTATTTTGCAAGACCACCGAAGGAACTGTCGTGGTCGGAAGCGGCTTTGTTGGCTGTGTTGCCAAATCAACCGTCCATGATGTATCCCGGACGCAACCAAGCACCTCTGCAAGCAAAACGAAACACACTATTGCGTAAACTCTACGCTCAAGGTGAGATCGACTCCGTTACGATGGAGCTGTCATTGCTCGAGCCCCTGCCAAATGGCGCGCGTGATTTCCCCCAACTTGTACCACACTTGTTGGTGCGATGTAAACAGGATGGACTTGGTGGTCAAACTGTCACAACCACTATAGATGCAGGGCTGCAAGGTCATGTGCAGAAAACAGTAGACAACTACACTGAATATTTGCAACGCAGCGGAATACACAATGCCGCTGTGCTTATCACACATGTACCAACAGGTGAAGTTCACGCATATGTGGGCAACAGCCGCAACGAAAACACTCACAATGTGAGCGTTGATATGATCGGCGCACCGCGAAGTACTGGTAGTATTCTCAAGCCATTGTTGCACGCTGCGAGGCTGGACTACGATATGCTGCCATTTCAGTTGCTGCCAGACTATCCAATGTCATTTTCTGGTTTTCGGCCACGCAACTATACGCGCACGTGGAAAGGCGCAGCTCCAGCGGATGAAGCCCTTGCTCAGAGTCTCAATGTCCCCGCAATTCACAGTCTTAGTGAGTATGGCGTGAGCAAATTTTTGAACCAGATGCAGCGAGTGGGTTTTAAGACCATGCAAAGCAGTGCTCAGCACTACGGATTGTCTCTCATTGTTGGAGGTGCAGAAGCAACTGCATGGGATCTAGCCGGTGTTTATAGTGCGTTATCTAACTCTGTACAGAGTTTTAACAAGGAGGGTGATGTGTCTCCTGAAGCGTTTTCC
>JAUHYX010000296.1 GCA_030426285.1 bacterium | reverse complement strand
AGTGTGGCAGCGTTTGAAAGCGTAGGGGCGGTAATGGTGGTTGCATTTCTGATCGTACCGGCTGCAACGGCTTGGCTAATTGCAAATAGCATGCGCTCAATGTTGGTAATTTCAAGCTTGGTGGGTGTGAGTGCAATTTGGATTGGAACCTTTGCCTCTGGTGAAATCAATTCTTCTGTTTCCGCGACGAGTGCGGTTGCTGCAGGTGCAATTTTCGCGGTTATAGCAATCGTGAAAAAGGTATTGAGTTTGCGAGCGTAACTACCAGTTATTCATCCAAAAAAAACGACTCAACAAGCTTTGTTCGAGCTTGTCAAGTCGTGTTCTGCTAAGTTGTTGAGTTTCTCGGCCCTGGAACACCGTGGCGTTCACCTTGAGAAATCTTTCCCTTAGTACTCCCGTCCGTTCGTCTACATGCTCTGTTTCATTCACTAGTCGAACGGTGCTTATAGAGGCTGAATCACCAACCCACCCTCTAATTGCAATAATTCAGTATGCACCAAAAGGTCACAGAATTTTTTTGTGTTATACAAAAAAAAGCCCAAGTGAACACTTGAGCTTTCTTTTCAGAGCCAACAGACGGACTTGAACCGCCGACCGGCTGATTACAAATCAGCTGCTCTACCAGCTGAGCTATGTTGGCCTGTCTCTTAAGTAGAGAATACAAATTTATGGTCTTTCAAATATAGATGCAAGAAATTTATCGCCTTGTGGATAACTTTTACTTACTCAATGCCTCTGCACCACCAACAACTTCCAGAATCTCAGTTGTAATGGCGGCCTGACGTGCTTTGTTGTAGTTCAACTCGAGGTCGTCCAACAAGTCTTCGGCGTTTCGTGTAGCATTATCCATAGACAACATCCTCGCTGCTTGCTCAGCCGCATTAGAGTCGAGCATAGCACGCCAAACATGCAAATTGAGGTGTTTAGGAAGCAAACTGGAAAGAACATCTGGCAAAGAAGGTTCTACGATGAAGTCCATTCCATACGGACTTTGTTCTTCCTCATCAACATTTGGCACGATTGGCAAAAACTGCTCTACAATTGGATCCTGCTTGACAACGCTAACAAATTCATTAACGACAATCTGAACAAGGTCAAAGTCTTCGGATGCAAATTTGTCAACTCCGATACGCGCAATATCCTGAGCTGTTCCAAAATCGAGTTTTGTAAACACGCCTGGAAACGAGTCGACAACATCAACATCCAACTTGTCGAAATGGTCACAAGCTTTTTGTCCAACTGGTATCACATGCAGAGACGCACCGGGATACTGCTCGCGAAGTTGTGCCATGTGCTTATCAGCTTTCTTCAACAAGTTTGTGTTAAAGCCGCCGCACAATCCTCTATCGGCACTTATCACGATAAGTCCAATTGAGCTAATTGTTTCGCGTTCTTGCAAGAGGGGATCAACCACATCACTAGCATTGCCAGCAAGAAAAGAAAGCACATCACTCACTTTTGCTGCATATGGTTTTGCAGATGTAATGGCGTCTTGAGCACGTTTCATCTTAGCAGCTGCCACCAGCTTCATAGCAGATGTAATCTTGATGATGCTCTTCACACCACCAATACGTTCTCTAATTTCCCTTAATGTTGCCATAAGTATATTCCGCTAACAGTATTGATTCTGTTTTTCGAGATAATTGTTGATATAATCGTGCACCGATTCTTCCAGTGACAAGAAGTCATGTGAAATCCCGGCCTTTTTCAATGTCGACATTTCTGCTTGCGTGTAGTATTGATACTGGCCTCGAATGCTTTCTGGCATTTCGATGTATTCGATATTTACTTCTTTTTTTAGAGCACCAAACACCGCTGCAGCAAGGTCATTCCAGCTGCGAGCTTTGCCTGTACCGAGATTGTAAATACCAGAAACATCCGGTTTCAGCAACATCTGCATCATCACTTCAACTGCATCGTGTACATACACAAAGTCGCGCACTTGTTCTCCGTGCTGAAATTCATCTTTGTACGACTTAAAGAGTTTTAGTGAACCCGTCTCACGTATTTGTCCCCAGGCCTTGTAAACCAACGATGCCATAGAATCTTTATGATATTCATTGGGACCAAATACATTGAAATACTTTATGCCAACCGCATTGTCGATCAACCCGTGCTTGATCATCCATTGGTCAAACATGTGCTTGGAAAAGCCGTACATGTTAAGTGGTCGCAATGCATCAAACTCAGTGTCGGTGTAACCACACTCTCCAGCTCCATACGTTGCGGCTGAAGATGCATATATCAAGCGCACATTTTGTGCGTGACACCACATAGCAACATCGCAGCTATACGCGAAGTTGTTGTCGAGTAAATAGTCTGCGTCAGTTTCAGTAGTACTGCTACAAGCACCTAAGTGTACAACAGCTTCAATTTCAACTTCATCCAGTGCGCCAGAAACCAATCGGGAACGGAAGTCATCTTTGTGCCAACAATCTGCAAACTTCTTGCCGACAAGATTCTTCCATTTGTTGCCTTTTTCCAACTCGTCAACAACCAAGACATCTTCAATGCCTTCGCGGTTCAGACGCGCTAGAAAACAACTCCCTATGAATCCGGCTCCACCGGTGAGGACGATCATTGTTACACTGTAGCCTTGAACGTATCAGTGAACTCTTGCAAAACCGACTTCATTTTCTCAACCAATTCATCACCGAGCTTACCGGTGCTCGCGATTTCAGAGAAAATGTCAGGGTTTGTTACTTCAAGCTGTTGGAACAACTCTTCTTCGTAACGCTTCAACGATGACTCTGGAAGATCGTCCAAGAAACCATTTGTTGCTGCAAAAATGATAACAACTTCGCGCTCAACAGGTACTGGTGAGAACTGATTTTGCTTCAAAATTTCAGTCAAACGTGAACCGCGCAACAACTGCTTTTGAGTTGATTCATCAAGGTCAGAACCAAACTTGGCAAAGGCTTCGAGCGAGCGGAACATGGCAAGTTCAAGTTTCAGCGTACCGGCAACTTTCTTCATCGCCTTAATCTGAGCAGCTCCACCTACACGTGATACCGAAATACCAACGTTCAAGGCTGGGCGCACATTGGCGTTAAAGAGATTCGTTTCAAGGAAGATCTGACCATCTGTGATCGAAATCACATTCG
>JAUHYX010000054.1 GCA_030426285.1 bacterium | reverse complement strand
GATGAAAACGAGGTTTTCTGAATACTTTTGCCGAAAAGCCCCAAAAAAGGAACCCAACAAGTGGGAACAAGGGGACTAGGGTAATCAGATCTGTCATATATGTCCTTCAAGCCAGACGTTTAGCACAAGTGCCAAAGTTAACAAAGCCCTTGCCAAACAGCAACATTAAACATTAAATGTCGGTCATTCTTCGTGTCAGCACAGCCTGTATATCTACCCCACTTTGCGAAATCATTTTGTATTCATATTTCTTACTCTGCTGTAGGGAATTGGTGCTTAACGAGCTAAAACTGCGCATTCCGTCGCCAATAATAGTTGGCGCAATAAACAGCCGTAGCTCGTCTACATGGTCGCCGCGCAGGAACGAAGAAAAAATTTCTGAACCACCTTCAACCAGCACCGAATGAATGTTCATTTCGTACAGCTGCTTCAACACATCGGGTATGGAAAGTTGCTCATTTTCATCTAGTTCAGCACCAACGATGTGTACACCCGAAACCTTGAGGGCATTAGCTTTGAGCGAATTTGCCATTTCGTGACTGCAGAACACGATGGTGTTTTCTCTGTCGGGTTGCACGAACATATTGAGCTGCAATGGCAGTCCAAGCGACTCGTCGAGAACTATTCTTTTGGGGTTGCGACCTTCTACATCGCGAACTGTGAGCAACGGGTCGTCTTTTTGCGCTGTTGTTGCCCCAATGAGAACTGCGTCTACTTCCGCGCGCATTCTATGAACGGCAACTCGGCTCTCCTCGCAGGTTATCCATTGGCTCTGACCGTACTTCGTTGCGATACTCCCATCGAGTGATTGAGCAACCTTTGTCAGAACATATGTTCTCTGCTGGGAAACGGCGGTGATAAATGCACGGTTTAACCAGCGAGCTTCACCTTCAAGAACGCCAACTTCTACGGCAATTCCCGCTTCACGAAGCTGCTGAATACCAGTTCCATTCACTTTTGGATTCGGGTCTACGTGAGAACACACAACTTTGGCGATGCCTGCTTCAATAATGGCATCGGTACAAGGAGGGGTTTTACCCTGAACACTGCACGGCTCAAGATTTACGTATAACGTGGCACCTTCGGCACTTCCGCCGACCGAATTCAAGGCTTCAATTTCAGCGTGAGGTCCGCCAAATTGGCCGTGAAACCCCTCACCTATTATCTCATTGTCCCTTACTATCACGCATCCTACTCGCGGATTGGGATTAACAAACCCCGATCCGTTGAGAGCCAATGCAAGTGCTCTCTGCATATACACATTGTGTTCCATACGCGACAGTCAGTGATGAGTCTACATAGGTTCTTAAAAGGGACAACTACAATGCGTGTGGTTGACACGCCCGCAACGCTTGTAAAGTAACATTTTTTTTGACATCGACGATAGATTACACGACAATATTTATGCCGCTCTGAGGGGTTGAGCTGCTGTTGTCTGATGGTTTTTGTACCGAGTTGATGTGCAGTGCAACGACCGAATATCCATGCTCTTCCAGCTGCTGCTTTAGGTCGTTTTCCTCTGCGAGAATGGCCTGAGCAGCTCCTTCGCTGTGCACAGAAAAGCTCAAACTAATGCGCTTGCCCACAAGGCTACCTCCGGCAGTAACTTCTCCCAAAACACTTGTTTCGGTCTGCACCCTGAAGGCCGATGCTCCGGCACTTGTTTTTACGACATGTAGCTTTGCGTCTACAAACGATCCACCAATAGGTACGGCTATGCCCCAGACACCGCCTCCAGCCACCAGCACATTGTGCAGAAACTGTCCTTCGAGATACTCAGCAGTGCGAGCGGCGAGCTCAGAAGCTTGTGCTCCCCCCACATCTACTGCTTGTTTGAGTGCCTTATACACTGCCCCGCGATGTGAAGAGTCCGAAGCAGGGAAAAATGCATCAAGTATACTACGTGCGGAATTCAATGCTTGACTCATAACAGATGCCGTCTTTTCGTTGCGGCTCAGCGCATTGAGGTTTTCGGCCAATGACTCTTGTTGTAGCACGAATCTGCGCATGGGAGTGAAAAACTCGGCTTTGGGTGGCAAACCAGCCTGTCGCATCGTGTGTAACACTTCGGCGATCTGTCCTCTTGAGAGGCCTTCAACGGCTTTGGACGGCAGTGCGGCCGCGGCCTCAACCATTTCTGTGACTTGAGTTCGCGTTAGCGATGAGTGTTTTGTTTTGAGTACATCTACAAATTCGAGCATGGCCGGGCTTTCATGCATACTCAACATTCGCAGTATTTCGGAGGATGCCAACGGTCGTCCACTCTGCATTACCGGTACAGCATCAACTTGGAGAGACAGCGACGTACCTGCGCGCTTCACTTTGAATTGCAGCACATCTCCCGCCTTTAGCATATCCGGCACCGATTCAGCCAAAACCGTTCCGCGCGGCAACAAAACTCGTGTAGCTTTTCCAAAGCGCGGTGTATCAATCATAGTTCCGCGAACGATCTCACCAGTTTTGAGAGTAGAAGAACCACTCACACTGCCTCTCGTTGCTGAGGATGTAGTGTCTCGACTACCTGTCTTGGGTGATTGCGAAGCACCTGATATGGACTCACCTTGGGGCATGTTTACGCAAAAAATTTGCCATTGATTAAAAAAATAATTGTATTTACGGATTGACAAATTTATCTTCCTGCAAACTGTCAACACCCCAACACATGTGTAGCATCTGACGGACGAGAACACCATAATGAGTCTAGGTGAAACGTTGCGCCGTGCCCGAGAGAACCGCGGCATCGATATCGCACGCGCTGCGGAAGATACGAGTATCCGCAAGCGGGTGCTGGAAGATATTGAATCCGACGCCTATGCTAGCCTGCCCGCTCCCTACCTGAAAAGCTTCGTCAAAAAGTACGCACATTACCTGAATTTGCAAGAAGAAGATTACAGCGAACTGCTAAAAAATGCTTTGCCAAAGCTAGAACAGCGTTCAAGTGATGTTCAGCTCACGTCTCCGTCACAGTGGAATGAGACATACGGTCTAACGCGTCCGTCGCCCAATGTGATGACAATTGCAATGTATTCTGGATTGGGAATTGCTCTACTTATTATCGGTTGGTACTTTTTCTTCAGCTCTTCTTCTTCAAATTCACCGCAAGCCGTTGTTTCACATAGTGCTCCTGCACTGCATGTTGACAGCGCAGAACAATTGGCAGTTACAACGACTGAGCCTGTCGTGCCCGACAGTGTGTTGGTTTCTGCGAGAGCAACGGAAAATGTGTGGATGAGTGTTTCTCAAGATAAACAGCCGCCTGCGTCAGTTACGATGTTGGCCGGACAGACAAAATCTTGGAAAATTCACGATAGTTTCCACATTAGATCCCTCGGAAATGCCGGTGGCATTGTGTTCACAGTGAATGGAAAACAATTGGAAAAATTGGGGTCAAGTGGCCAAGTACTGAAAGATCTGCGTCTTACCAAGCAAGGTATTTTTCTGAGTAATGGGCGTGACTTTCAGCCAACGCGCAATGCTATTCCCGATACTCCTCGAGCGTCTTCTACTGGTTCAGATCCCAACGCTAACCAGGTCGTGGACACGAACGATTCCAACTAGATTCCCACCAATGTTGACGACTGGAAGTACACTGATTTGACTGTCGCGATGCTCCATTAGAGAAAGAGCTGTACCGATTAATACATCGTCTCTTACTCTCACCGGGTCAGGTGTCATAATGTCTGAGGCATAGAGCGTGTTGATATCGCGATCTTCTTGCAACATACGCCTCACATCACCATCGGTGATAATCCCAACCAATTCATTCACAGAATTCACTACGCACACGCAACCCACGCTGCCAGATGTAATTGCGATAATGGCCTCGCGAACGGAGACTTCTGGCTGGACAACAGGTAGTGTTTCAACACTTTTCATGACCTCGGATACATGAATTGTGAGGTTGCGTCCTAATTGTCCCATCGGATGTGATCGCGCAAAGTCTTCGGCCGTGAAATTCCGTCGCGTCATTAGTGACGCTGTTAGCGCATCACCTGCTGCGAGCGCTACAACTGTACTCGTCATGGGAGCGAGATTTAACGGACATGCTTCGCGCTCTACCGATGCGTCGATAACAGCATCTGCGGCGATCGCCAGAGGAGATCGTGTATTTCCTACTATGGCAACTATTTTGGTGCGGCGTTGCTTCAAGGCAGGTACGATGCGCAACAGTTCTTCAGTTGAGCCACTTTTCGACAGAAGAACTGCGCAGTTGTTGTTCGATACAATGCCAATGTCACCATGAAGTGCCTCTACCGGATCTAAGAACACGGCTTGCGTCCCCGTACTGACCATTGAAGCGGCAATTTTGCGAGCGATATGTCCTGACTTGCCAACTCCCGAAACAATCACCTGGTTGGCGTTATAACAATGATTCACCGCTTGCTCAAACTCCTGTGTCAGGGCATCGCTAAAACGCTGCAATGCCTGCACTTGTTGTTCGATGAGTTTTCTAGCTTCACCTTCTGCTGTTAGTGGTTTCACACCTATTTCTCCAAAATGTTACGTACGGCATCAACAACACAGGACGGATCCAATGTTAGCATGCACTTAAAGTGTCCTTGCGGGCACTTCGCTGTCCCATGCGGCGAGCAAGGCCGGCAGTCTAGACCGTGTTGTTCGAGCACAACATCGCGAATTCCAGTTGGCGCAAACCCAAATGCAGGGACAGTTGGTCCAAAAATACAAACAACTGGAGTATTGGTAGCGTTAGCAACATGAGTTGGGCTGCTATCGTTGCCAACAACTACTGCGGCATGTGCAATAAGAGCTGCAAATTCTTGTAGGTTCGTGCTTCCGCATACATTGGTTGCACCTTCTTCTTCCAGTTGATCACACAAGGATTTGTCGGCTGATGAACCGATGGCGAAAACCTGTAGGCCTCTTTGAACAAGTGACTTTGTCACAGCGCGAAAGTGCTCAATAGGATATCGTTTTGTTGCCCAAACACTTCCTGGCGCGACCACAACATAGGGCGAATCTAGGCCAAACTGTCCTGGCATAGAGTTGAATATGGTCGACAACATTTCAGCATTAAACCTTGCGTGCACGGGTGTTGCGTCGGGAAATACTTGACAAACAAGCGCGTGGTTACGTTCGTATTCTGGCGCATGTGATTTGTACGGAACAACGGTATCATACAGCCACGAGAGGCTGTTAGTTGAAAACCCAATTGTGCGTTTTGCTGCAGAAATGGCACATATAAATGAAGTCCGAAACGATCTGTGTGGGGCGAGAAGCACATCGAGATTGCTTTGCTTTAGTTCAGAAGCCATCGAGAGAATGCCTCGCACACCCTTGTTGCGACCACGTTTGTCATACACCAGAACAGTGTCGATCTCGCGCACAAGCTCCGCAAATTCAGCCCCAGCCGGTGTTGTAACAAACACCACACGAATATCGGCATTCCAAGCTTTTATGGACTGAGCCATGCCCAAGGCTATAACTATGTCGCCTAAAAAGGCGGTTTGCACAATGCCAATAGTCATGGTGTGGTGGAGTCTTGAGGTTGATGTTTCCAGCGCTTGTGTTGCCACACCCAATGATCTGGGTTTCGTCGCACATAGCCTTCTAGCACCGCTACATGTCGCTGTGTGAGTGCCACAATTCCCTCAGGTGAATTCTCAATGTCATCAAACTCAATTTCTTTCAATTCCACCGAATACCCTTGCTCGGTTCTCGTGGCAAAACCAACGATCAATGCTGAACGATGTCGCAATGCAAGAGCAGCGGGAGCCTTGTATGTGAGCGTTGGTATTCCAAACATTTCCACAAACACGTCGGATTTCATTGAAGCGCTCTGATCGGCGAGCAAGGCCAGTGCTTTGTTGTTCGACAATGCAGAAACAATCGCTCTAGCCGCTTTGTCCATATCAACAAGAGTATTTCCTGTGAGTTCGCGATAAGAGTTCAAAACTACATTGGCAGAAGAATTGCGCTGCGGTTTAACCACAACAGTTAATGGCATTTCCAGAGCAACAGGAGCACTCAGAGCCAGTGCTTCCCAGTTGCCAAAGTGCGCAGATACAAACACAACCCCGCGTCCACGTTCCAATGCCTGCTGAACAACTTCCTTGTTTTCAAATGAAACCAAGGTTGTTATCTCACTGGCCAACTTGGGAAATGCAAGCAGCTCAACAAGGGTTATGCCCAAGTTGTGCCATGAGCCCTTTGCGACAGTTTTTCTTTGTTCCTCAGACAAATCTGGCAGTGCTCGCATGATATTTGAAGCGGTGATTCGCCTTCTCGCGCCAGACAACCATGACAAAACAGAACCGACAAATCTGCCCAACGCACGTCGTTTTTTCAACGATAGTACTTGAGACACTCTTCCGAGAGACTTAAGCAATAAGACGATAACACCATTCATACTTTAACGTCGATTGTCCGGTATGTCCTGATCTGTTTGCAAATCACCAGACTCATCAATTTCCTTGACGTATTGATTGTACCAGTTGGGGTCGGCAACCTCTCCTTTGGCTGAAGAATGTACAAGAATATACTGAGCATGTCCGGAGAGATCAACAAATACAAACTCGGCGGGTCCTTGACTCGGCAATTGTTGATAGAACCATTCTTCATATGGGCGTTTGTCTACATCAATTATGTGGCGTTCGCGAGTTTCGGGCATGCCGTATTTTAGCAGAACGCGTCCGCGGTCGCTGTCCCAACCATCTGGGTGTACAGGCGTGCTAAAGTGCTGTTTCGCATAGGCAATGAGATCGTAAAACTCTTCGCGCGCTTCGTTCTCGCGTGTATCTGGTTCTGGGTCCCGATGCAGCCAATAACTAAAGAGATATCGCTGCTTGCCGCGGATCTCGGTAAGAGAATTGTACAAGTCTCTTTGCCCTTGTGAGAGCCGACCAAACAAGAAGTCAAACTCGCGATCACAACGCTCTTCTCCAAACACGTAAAATGGACTCTTAGCAAATTCTTCTTCTAGAGACACGCGAACTACAGGTACTGCTCCTGCCTCGTCCCCCAAGTTCACAAGGTCGAAATTGCGGGCAATTGTAAGAGTTTCGCCACTTGTTGTTTCACTATCTCGAATTGTCATTGACACAGTATACGACCCCGAAGGCAACGTGTCGAGAGCCACATTCATCGCCTCCACATACGAGTCGCCGTATGGGAATCGTTCAACTTCAAACTGCAAAACTCTGTCACCATAGGTGTTTTCAACAGCGTACTCTACAACGAATCCATTTGGGAAGTATGTGCCAACCTGATACAGTTCGCAGACGACACCTAGAGTGGGTGACGCACCAATAACAAGGCCGCTGGGCAATGGCACAACCTTGACTGTACCGAAGAGAAAATCGTCTGAGTATGATGCTGCAAGGGTTGAGTTTGCCGGATACACAGACTGTCCCAAAACTATTCCACTTGACGCTAGCTCCGAACTGGAAATAGAGGGCACGAGCAACTCAAATGTTTGTTGATACACTTCTTCTGAATCTGCGTGCATGTCTTGCACACGAACCGAAGCTGTATATCGTCCGGGCTTGATCTCAAATGTTTTTACACCGGCATAATCATTCTTGTGCTCCATGGCAACATGATCAACAACACTTTGCTCTGACCATTCATAGTGAACAATGGTGTCAACTGGTGAGTAAATGACAACATCAAAGTTACCTTGACTTTGATATTTCTTGCCTTGTGCTTTGTATGAAAGCAGTGTGTCGGGATACGCATAAAGCAATGAAAGCGCTATGGAATTGGTTCCTTTGCTCTTAAAAGACACCCAATCTGTATCCACTGGCATTTGTGCCAGAGTTGTAGGCTGCATATAGAGTATAGCGAAGACTACGAGCAGCGCGTGCAATGTATGTTTCATGTTCCCACCGTTTAGAAAAAAAGAAAGTTGCCACCTACAGCGGCGACAACTTTCAAATATACTGTTCTATGTTTGCTTTGCTTAATTGAGATCCAAACCAACTGTCACTCTGTGTATGAGACCGAGATCTACAGTATTGGTTACAGAATAGTCAATTGCACCTGCAAATGAACCGCCATCATAGTTGATACCAGCGCCGCCAGATACGTCCATTTGGTCGTGTCCGAGCAGATAACCGCCACGTAAACTAATGATTTCATTCCATGCATACTCAACACCCAAAGCAGCCTGCTCTGGTGAATCTGACAAATAAATGAAGTCTGCGCCGAGATTCAGCTGATGTTCGAGTGTTGTATTGCCCAAGTTGTCTGCTTTGTCCATGTTGAGTAAATCAACTGAGATACCAGCACGGAACGAAAGTGGCAAAGAAAACGCATTTGAAACCAGTGTTGCATCAACCTCTTCATTGTCCAAACCTTCTTCAGAATCCACTGCAATCACGAGATCTTGTCCTTCATACGTCAGGTCTGATCCCAAGTTTGCAACCGCGAATCCGAGCATAATGCCCTTGATACCGGTGTTGTACATGGTACCGAAATCAAATGCAATACCACTAGCCGACAATGAGCTAAAGCCCTGATCGATGTACTTAAACTTACCCGCAAAGGAGAAGTTTTCAGTGACATCACCACCGAAACTCAAGCCAATTGCAACATCAGAAAGACTGTACACGGCACCGGTGCCATCTGGATCGGCCAACGTACGAACATTGATCTGACCACTTGAGAATGACACTATATCAATTGCTGCGCGATAATCTTCACCAACTGGCACGGAAAGAGCCATAAAGTTATGAGTAAAACCGCCGAACCAGCTTGTGTAACCAAATTCTGCCGCAATTCCTTCGATTGTATTCATACCGGCTACATTGTAATGCAGCGTTGAAAGGTCACCACTAAAGCCCGCGTACGCAGTACCCATAGCAGTTGAGCGACCACCTACACCTATCTTCAAGAACTGACCAACTGAAGCACCAACTTTCTTAAACTCGCGTGCATCCGTAAGGGCAGTTTCTTGAGCCTGAGCCGCTACCGTGAAGGTAGCGGCCAGAGCAATAATCCCTAATATTCTTTTCATTGAAATCTCCATATCACTTTTTGACGTGAATCTATTATTGTGAAACACGCTTAAATCCACCTTGAACAACTGAGAATTTCACCTCTGTTTTCGCACCGTTAGGAGCTTCGATGATTGCGAGCAATGTTTGGCTAGCAACTCTCTGGTTGTTTTCGGTTAGCAAGTTCCACACTTCGAGCGGACGAGTACCCGGTTCAAAACCGGCGGTTGCTTCGTCGTGTTCGATCGTCTTTATCAAATCTCCAAAAGCAGTGTAAATGCTAATCGTGCATTCTGCTGGGAGTCTTGTAAAGTAGATTCTCTGTCGGTCGCGATTTTTCTGTCCATCGTGATTGATATAGTACGGGTTAGGTACTACAGCAACCTGTTCCATTACGTCATCTGTAACAGATTCAATGTCAGAAGAAGGATCTGAGATAGTTGTTCTGAACTTAAATCCTGGCTCAGGAAGACCAAGTGCGCCACCTTTTGTACGCAGTACCACAACATCTCCGGCTTTGAAGTCTGTTGTAGGTCGGTCGGCCCAATTCTTATCTGAGTTGTTGATCCAGTTTGTACCTGACTTGCGATTTCCTTTGTAGGCAAAGTCAAACGCCCAGTTGGCACCGTTGATCTGGATAACGTGTGAGAAACGAACAGTGTCCATCTTGTCACTACTGAGCGTAGTCAAGTAGTATCTACCTTGGCCTATTGGCGCACCAGTGTTTTCGTTAGCTGCTTGGTGCCTGATAGTCAAGAAACCGTCATCGCCATCGCTATTAACCCAACCATAAGACGACAAGTTGTACGTGCCAATAGGGTTGATCTGTGGCAATGGGAATGGAGACGGCTGTGTCGCATTCGGATCCCAACGAATTGGAAGCTGCTGCTCATTGTGAGGCATTTCGGCAAAGTAATCAACAGTGATTGGTCCTTCTTCACGTGATGGTCTTTCAAACTCAGTCTGGTTCAAGACACGTACATTCAGGTAAGGAACATTTACTGTGATTGTTCTTGTTGGTCCACCTTGCTGGGTTACAACAACCTCTACATTCTCTTCAATACCACCTGGCAAGAATTCTACTTCATAAACGCCAGGACCATTGTTGAAACCTTGGAAGAAACCAGTATTCATATTTGCTTCTACGCCAACTACACCTGCGGCCTCGGGAGCAACGAGCACATTGGCTGGGTTCGACTCATCTGCAGAAATCACTTCAGGGCCGTCTGGATGGAATCCAATTACGCCACCCCACTGCTGAATGTAGTGGTCAAACTCAAGTGCGAGTGAATTGTAGATTTGTTGGTTTGGTGCCCAAAATGACAGCTTGGAGTCAAATGAACCACCGCGACCATCTATAGTCATATTGTCCGGTAGGCCCATTCCAGCTGTGTCGTGACCGATATATATTCCAGCATTTTCTGTATATGCGCCAAACAAACTACCCATATTGTCTTTGAACAAGTAGACTGGGTAGCGAGCCAATTCAACATCGTCTGTGATGTCGCGAATAACAATATTGCGACCATACACACCACCAGTAACTTCACCCTGTTCGTTTTGCTCACCTGGGATTGTATACGTAAACGTAGGCAACAACCACACTGGTTCAAATTCTACCTCAAGAGTGTGTCCACCCAGAATAGAGGCCAAGCGGTCGTTGTCAGTCACTTGCCAGTTGATGTTGTAAATACCACCCATCATTGCAGAGTCTTCAGGTGACATTTCGACTTTGACTTCTACAGGAGCTTTCGCGGCTGATGCCATTGGGAACGCCTTCACCATGTTACGACCTTCAAAAGTCGTGTTAAGCTTACCAGGCGTTCCTTCTAAATAATCACCTTCATCATATGCGAGAACTCTGTAATAGTACTCAACATTATTGATCAGTTTTTCTGTAGTTGCAAGGTCATTTGTTGTCAGAATGACACCATCACCATTGTCATCACCGAAGTCGATAAAGGTACGACCACCTGTCAGTGAATCCATAACTTTATGAGTAAACGCCAAAACTCCGGCTGAATCCAATGTATTTAGGTTCGGGAAGTTAGATTCTGCAACACATCCTGCTTGGATATATTTCATCAAGCTTGGGATGTCACCTTGTGGCTCTTCTTCAAACTTGTCAGCAACAAGTGCTGGGTCGATGACAATAGTATTGCGTGCCAACGACTGAATTTGAGCTTGGGAAAGCGTGTTCCAGAAGTCGTTCCAAGATGCGGCCAACAAACGATCAACTGTATATGTATAGTTGCTCGAATTGAAACTTTGAAGTACCATACTATCGATTGGTACATACGCCTGGTTATTCGATGTAATAGAACCCGGCTCTGGAGCTACAGTTGACGATGGCAAGAATGGTCGTGGCATTTCGAATGCCGCAATTTGTTTCCAGCCAAATGGCCCCCTGCCTTTGTCGTTAAATTCAGGACTTGCAGAACGAACGTCTACGTCAAATGAGTCGAGATTTGGATTGCGAGATCTGTAGATACGATATCCAACGAAGTCCAATCCTGCTTCTACTTCGTCATGTGAGTTTTCTGAAGTCAAATCCCATGCAATCTTCACCGCATTGTTCATTGGCGTCCATTCTACTTTCACAGGGTCCGGTGGAATTGGTGCCTTGTAGTTGTCATCGTAAACACTTTGCGCAAACTCAGAAATGTTCACAAGGTTTTGAACATCTTCTTCAGTACCAGTTGGAACATTCAAGCGACCCTCTTCAGAAGAAGGAGACGCAAACACCATACCGACAACAACTCTCGAAGTTTCACCTGGACGCAAGTTGAATGGTCCTGTTGCAACGAGGAATCGCTTGTCACCAGCATTCTCATCATCTGGGTCGCGGACATTGGCTGACACAAAGTCATAGCGCTGAGAGTTCGTTTGCGGATCGATTTCAATAACCCAGTTTTTGAACGTTTTCAATCCGAGTTGTTCTTCAACTGAGTATGTCTTCTGATCTGTGCGGAGGAAACCTTCGGCGTCTACGGCTGGAGACTCAAGGAAGTCAATACCGATGTATCCAAATCCTTGGCCAGCTTCGCCTTCTCCGTCTTCTGTCCACTGATATGCCAAGTTCAATGAAGGATCTTCTTCATAGAATCTCGTGCGGTCGTTAGAAGCTCCTGCACGGCTGTTCTGGCGTGTCGCCAAGTCAAAGTCGTACGCAGGGGCCAACCAACATTCAGCCAATGTATCGTTAGAGCGATTGGTGATGTTGTACATCATAAAGAGGAACTGCTGATACTTACCGAAGCCCCAAGAGTAGATGCGCTGTTCAAAATCAAGTTGGAGCGGATATCCTGCTTGCGCAGCCAACTCTTCACCATCTTCGTAGTAAGAAACATCAGTGTCTTTGTACACGCACACAATGTCTTCTTGAGAAATCGCAGCCGGACCTTTTGAATAGTTTGCCGTGTCGCGTTCAAGAGGGTCGTCTACCCAGTTGCCTGTGTAGCGCTGCTCTTTCAATACTTCGTCAATTTCAGTATCCCAGATTGGCCAGTTCGGTCCGTCATCCTCTACAATTGGAACACCGGTAGCCATATCAAAATCTGTTGAGAAGTACGTGCGGTACTTCTTAATCGATTCTGCGTCGTCGAGGATAGCATCGCCATCTTCAACTTTACCTGGAACGAACCAAGAAACACCTGAGTTTGGGTTGTAAGAGATCGCACACAACTTGTTTATTACAGTTGTGTCGTTCCCTTCTTGTGTCTTAGCTGCCACTTTTTTCAATGCACCGAACCACACACCACCAGCAAAAATATACTGGTTTGATGAACCTCTTGGCCAGTATCCAGCACCAACCCCTAAGCGAGGGTCATAACCGAAAATACCATAGTTCGTTGTTGTGAACTGAATATTGCTCACGGCATTGTTTTGAACATCAAATAACGTTGAGGATCTCGCAATCTGGTCACTGGCCTTCTTGGCTGCGGCATCGTCTGTCCTGGCATCCGCCGAGTACAGAGCTGCCCCAACACCGAGAAGTAGTGCCCCTGCGGCCTTCCACTGTTTGAGTGTTTTCATACGTAATTTCCGTTTATAATTATTAGTCTTTTTACTCATCACAATTAGAATGTCAAGCGTGCACCAAACATTACACGACGTGGGAACTGGTAGTTCGGCTTGCGAGCTTGCAAGTCTTCAACCAAGTTCTGGTACGACTCATATCTTTCAGATTGAGTTACGAGACCGTCGTTGTTAAAGTCAGCTGCTTCTTGATAGAGTCTGCGACCCCATCTGTCAAACTGACTTGGTGCATATGTTTGGAAGTACTCAGTGGCATCGCGGTAGTATGTTACTGTTGCGAAATCACCTTGTTCAAGACGCATGCTTGTTCCATCGTAGTCAGGGTCACCTGTTACTGGGTATACTGCTACAGGCTCAACGCGGTTAACAAAATTGAATACGTCTACAAACAACGTGAGCATTGTGTTACCCATGCTTTCTCCAAACAGATCCTTCATTGGAATGTCGCGTTCGAGACGCAAATCCACCTGCCAGCGATCTGGCTGACGCTCACCGAGGAATTCGCCTTTGGCGTTTCCAGCTTCGTCAACACGAGTATATGGCAAGCCTGAACGGAAATATCCAGTTAAATTCAAACGCGTGTGTTCAATCACATTGAGACCACCAATTGTTGGTCCCTCTTCGTCACCCCAAACAAAGTCCATAGAACCTTTTAGGTAATGGCGGCGGTCGTAGCTCAAGTAGTACTCTTGCAATGGCAACACAGAAGCTGGTGAGAATTCATCTCCCGGCTCAAGTGAAATCAAGGCTGCGTAGTTTGAGCCAGTGTTTGAAGCAGTACCTTTTGCTACAGCAAGTGTGTAGTTGATGTTAAAACCAAAGTGGTTAGTAATTCTCTTGCGCAAGCTCAACTCCAAACCTTTTGCGTTTGCATATTCACTGTTGTAATACACAGTATATGGTGTTGGAGAAGAGGCAACGTATTGCAGTCCTGCAAGGTTAAACATGTCCTTGTAATATGCTGTTACGTCGAGTGCGAAGTTTTCAGACAACATAGAGCTGTATGCAATCTGGAATGACTTCACTTTTTCAGGCGCCATGTTTGGGTTACCAATAATTTGAGAACCGCGCAATCTTTCTGTGTTGAACGAGTCGAACAACGAGTTAAATGTTGGCTTCTGAATAAGCAAAGAGTAGTTCAAACTCAAGTTGCTGTTGTCAGTGATTTTGTAAGCTACGTTCAAACGCGGGCTCACGCTCACCTTCATTTCGGCATCTTCAAAGAACCATGGGTCAGTGAGTTGATCAATGTTAGCGAATTGAGCAGTATCGTTGCGGATAACTCTGTATTTAGAGTTTGGATCTAGAACATCCACGCGAACACTTGGAGTGATAATCAAGTCTTTGTACGTGATGCGATCTTGCAAATACACACCAATTTCCATTGGCTCTTTAGGCTCAGAGCCGAACTTTTGCAGTTCTTCTGTGTTGGCGTACAAGTTTCCGCCCCATTCGTCAGTGTACACGTCGTAGAACGGGTTAGAGTTCCAAGGCAATGAGTTGTAGTGACGACGCAGAGTGTGCTGTCTGAACTCAAAACCAGTCGCGATGTCGTGCTTTACGTTTTCATTTTCGATGAACAATGTGTAGTCACCATCTACTTGGAAACGCTCACCAGAACGGTACTCAAGACTTCTCGAGTTTCCGTGGTCGGTGAAATATCCACTCAACCCATATGGGTTGTATGTTGACACAGTTGTTGTTCCACCTTCGATATACCCGGTAATCGGGTTGCGAACAGTGTACGTTCCTTCTTGAGCTGCTCCAGGAGCAACAAACTTCTGTTCTACGATTTCGTAGTTGTCGAGAATCTTGTTGGAACCCTCTACTACTACAACATCATTTTCTGGAGTTGTAATGACGCTAATCTCGTCAGTTGGTTCCCACAGCTCAATGCTTCCAAGGAAACCAGGGCCGTCAAATGACTTTCTCTTGGCTGAGTTTGATGAGTTGCGAACCCAAGAAACAGTCAAGTCATAGAAGCTGTTGTCATTGAGTGTGTGGTTTACGCGAGCACGCAGCTGAGTCAGGTTGATATTGTATACCAATTGTTGTTGACGACGTTCTTCAATGCCGTTTTCAACTCCGTCGATCACACCAAAGTCATTGTTGTATAGGTAACCCCAGCTCGCTGTTTCGATTGATGTAGCACCGTACATTCCACCAAAGTTCAAACGAATGTTATCTGACAAGTTGTATGTGAACTGTGCTGTGAGGTTTTGAACCCATGTCTGGTTGTCAGGCAATTGGCTGATGTTGTTGCCAAGTGGGTCGATTACTTCGAGGCCTGTTCCTCTAAACTCATCGTAGTCCATATAATAGGAAACGAAGAATGTCAGATCATTCAGGAACGGCATTGGGCCACCCAAACCAACCTCGTAACGAGTGTTGTTGTTGGCCTGTGCTTGCAATCCATTTTCTGCATTACCCCATAAAAATGGAACATCCATTTTGTAGCGGAGGTAACCTTCATACTTTTCTGTGTTACCAGTACGAGTAACTGTATTCACAACTCCACCAATTGCTTGGCCCGAGCTAGCTTCTTGTCCACCTGTAACAACCTGTACAGTTTCTGTTGCTTGAACAGATACTGTAGGCAAGTCAGAGCCTGAACCTGCAGTGGAACCTGTAAAGTCGTCACCAACGTCCACACCGTCAACCTGCACACTTGTGTGCTCAGCGCGGCTACCGCGAATGCGGAACGAGCTACCAGCAGATTCAGTACCAGCTTGCTGGTTTACGATTGCGGCAACATTTTCTACCGGTCGTGCCTGCATCTCATCTGAAGTAAGCGTACGCTCGGTTCCGATGACGTCGGCATCAACCATACGCGTTGCAGTTACAACTACGGCTTCTCCAACAAAGTCTTCATTCTGCAGTACAACCTCGATTCTCGTTTCGCGATCTGGAAGAATTTGCACTTCAGTTCTGTACTCAGCTTTACTGATAGCTGTTACAATCACTGTATACTTTTGTGACACCAAGTTGGGAATTCGAAACTCCCCTTGCGGCGGACGTGCGGCTGAACCTTTCTTCGTACCCTCAATGCGTATTGAGGCACCAATTACGGGCTTGCCATCTTTGTCCTTCACCGACCCTGTTAGCGTTCCATAGATCCCAGCAAACGATTCGCTCACCGGCAACATCAGGATCGCACACGTCAGCACTAGTAGCCTTCGCAGCATAATGGACTCCTTATTATTCGCGCTCCAAAAAAAATCGGAGCAATAACAGTTATTATTGAAACTTATCTTTGTTATCAACGTAGCTAATGCGTCTACAACCGAGACAAAAAGGCCACTAAAATGGTTACATATCTGTAACAAAAAGGCCGATTATTATCCAAAATCGGTGCATAACGCAGTGGTTAGGACA
>JAUHYX010000053.1 GCA_030426285.1 bacterium | reverse complement strand
AAGAAAGATGTGGGAACGCCTATTCGGGTTGTCCTGGTTTCCATGGATTTCACCGAAGACATCCGCAAAGTGCAGGGCTTTATGAAAAAGAAAGACATTCAGTCTGAGGTTATTGTGGTTGATGTTTCAGACTACAACACATTTATCAACAGTATTTCTGAAGATTGGTCTGGTTCTCTGCCAGCAACTGTATTGTATCAGGGAACAACCGGGAAGCGCCAACTGTTTGAGCGTGAATTCAGCGAAGATCAGTTGCAGAAAACAGTGTCGAGCTTTCTTGCAGAGTGATTGCACATTCGCACGCACTCAGTTCTTGACAATTTTGCCATTGCTCGGGAGTTCAACTGTAAATGTGCTCCCAATACCTTTCTCACTCTCAACATAAATTTTTGCACCCAGCATTCGAGCGAGTTTTTTGGAGATGGCCAGGCCAACCCCCATGCCTTCGAATGGACGGTTGAGGCCCAGCTCTTCCTGGTGAAACCCGTCAAACAACTTCGGCAGAAACTCCTCTGCAATCCCGATTCCAGTGTCCTGAACTTGCAGTTTCACGTCTCCAGTAATAGTGCACACGAGAGAAACGTTCACGGTTCCGTCGCGAGTGAACTTTACTGCATTGTCTATGAGATGTCTACAGATTCGCAGGAAGCACAAGCGGTCTACCTGTACTTCGAGATCGCTTTGACAGTCCGTAGTAAGGTTGATTTGCACATTTTTGAGCTCTGCTTCGTAAGCAAAGTCATTGACCAGTTCCTCCAACATTGGTACGAGTTTCACGGGCGTATTCTTCAAACTCACTGAGCCGGCTTCAAGCATCGACAAATCCAAGACTGAGTCGAGCGTGCGCAAGAGTCGGTGACCGCTAGCCTCTATCAACCTGGCCATTTCTGCTTGGTCGTCGGTACTAGAGGCTTTGAGCAGCGATGCAAATCCGATAACTCCGGTCAACGGTGTACGGAATTCATGACTCACATTTGCTAAGAAAGCAGATTTTATGTTGTTCATCTCTTCAACCGCACGCATTGATGCCATCAATTCTTCTTCTGCTTTTTTACGCAGCGAAATGTCCTCTTCGATGGCAACATAGTGTGTTATGTTGTTGCGTCCGTCAACCACAGGAGAAATTGAAGCTTGCACCCAGTACGACTCACCCTCTGCGCTGCGATTTTGAATCTCACCCGTCCAGCTCTCGCGCCGACCTACTTTCGTCCACAATTCCTTGTACACCTCTCCTGGTGTTAAGCCTGAGCGCAATAGCCGTACATGTTTGCCAATGAGCTGTTCCTTTGAGTATCCGGATACTTCCATTACACGTTGATTTACATACACAATTTCTAACAGTGCATTGGTAATCAGCACCATGCCTGCACTTTGTTCTACGGCAATTTTCAGCATACGCAACTCTAGGTCCTTCTGCTCTACAACGGCAACGTCGCGACAGCGAACATTCCATCGTTTGCTTTCTGTTGACGCGAAATCACTACGCCCTGAGTACTTCATGGCTCGATATGTACCATCGGCGGCAAGTATTCGCAGCACACCTGCGAGTTCACGGTATTGGTTGCGAGCCAGTGCATATACATCTGGGAGTATCTTACGCCAATCAGTAGGATGCACAAAATGGTAAACCGGTAGGCCGAGTACAGATTCTTTGGTGTATCCCAACAACTCAACAACAGAATCGCTGATGTCCACAATTTCACCCTTGAGAGCAAGCGCTATGTCCAAATACATTCGCTCTGTTGTCTCACGTTGCTCGTCAACTTTGACAACCTGCTGCTGGTATTCAAATCGCGATTTGCGCACCATCTTTTGTAGCATTGCAGTCCAGGCATGCTGGGTTGCATCTACAAATATGACGTCGCTGTACCCCAAGTCCAACAAGAGGTCAACACGCGAAGTCTTGAGCGTGTCGGTCACACAATCGACTGCAACAGCTGATGAAAACACTGTCGCGGATGGTTGCAAATTTTCGCAAACGGGAACCAATAACACTACTGGATGGTTGAACGACTTGTTGCAAGTATCAACGTCTAGTTCACATCCCGGGATGCTGTCAATTGCTGCGGTGAGTGCTGATGGAATATCGGCATCTTCGCTGTCGGATTGGCACCAGATACACGTAACTAATTGTGGGGAAGAATTCAATCTAGTATAGCTCTTACAAATCCAATGGAACGATAATGGATATAAGGCACGACACAGGCAATCGGTCACCAATGTTACCAACATTTGCGCTACTTTGCAATTATCAGATTGATTGAATCGTTTTTAATTCTGGAGTGGTCTGACGTCTGATTACTTAGATGCTTGTTGAAACACGCTTTTTTTGCGTATAATCAGCTTTTTTGTCACATAGAGTCACAATTCAAACATTGGAGATTTCTTTAATGAAAGTTTTCGCAATTCTCGCTCTCGTAGCTTCATTTGCAATGCCAAAAACAGACGGCTATTCGATCGGCGATACGGTCGAAGATTTTAACCTGAAGAATATCGACGGCTCAATGGTGTCGATGTCCAAGTATCCCGACGCCAAAGGCTTTATCCTTACGTTCACATGTAATACATGCCCATGGGCTGTCTTGTATGAAGACAGAATTAACGATCTGAACAAAAAGTACGCAGCTAAAGGATGGCCGGTGATTGCGATCAATCCTAACGACGTGTCGCAAAAACCAGGTGATTCGATGGAAGAGATGAAGAAACGCGCCGCCGAAAAGGAATTCACATTTCCGTATGTGATGGACGAAACACAAGAGGTTGCAAAGGCGTTTGGTGCTACGAGAACCCCGCACATGTATATCGTTCACAAGCAAGCCGATGGATCGTTTAAATTGGCGTACATTGGTGCTATCGACGATTCGCCGAAAGACCCAAAAGCAGTAAAAGTGAACTACATCGCCAATGCTATTCAGAGCTTGGAAAAAGGGCGTCCTATCATCGAGCCTCACACAAAGGCGATTGGCTGTACTATTAAGTGGAAAGAGTAAAACTGCTATCAATGTGCGATACATTTCGCAGTTGAAGATTACCAGGCTCATACGTCTATCCGTATGAGCCTTTGTTTTTATTGCTTCACTCGGCTGGCAATTGCAGGTGCTTTGTGCACGAGTTCATCATTCGTGAGTGCGTGAACCATAAACAGAGCAAAATCAATACGGCGCGTCCTGTTGTGCGCAATTTCATCATCACCTACATGTTCACTCCAAACCGGCAACCCTTCACTCGGGCCTTCCTCGAGATCGCTTCCGCGAACAACTGTCCACAACTTCTTTGATCCAAAAATCAAGTTCGTAGCTCGTATCTGATCCTGAATGTCAACAACTCGAAACAGACGAGCTACGGCTCCAAAGGCCGAAACCATTGTTTTGAAGAACCACGAATACGTGTCCTTGCCGTCTTTGGTAATATGCCAACCACATGAAAAAATGAGTCGAGCGCCATCTGCAGCATTGTTAAGAACTGCTTGAGCAGTACCGGAGGAATACCCCTTGACGCCCCATGGAACCAAGACGGTTAAGACTCCGTCGCACCCTTTAACTGCTTGGGCAATTGTGTTTTCGTCATTCGTTCTTCCTGGCACAATTCTGATATTGTCACCAAACTCAGCGAGCTTCTCCACACTTTCAGGTCTACACACGCCCACTACTTCATAACCCTTATCAAGACAGTGTTGCACCATGTACTTACCTAGTTTTCCAGATGCTCCTACAATACACACCTTCTTCATGAATATCCCCCGACAATGGTTTGTTAAAGCACGGTTGTTACGTCAGAAGATACACTTCGTTGCAAAGAAGCACTATCAATTCTTGAACTGAACCTGCGGAAGTTCGCGTGTAAGCATGTCCTGAAATTCTTCAGTCGACATAACAGAAGGGTCTACAGTTACATATGAATGCACAGTTGCATCTGCACCAAACTGCTCACGCTGACTGCGAATAGTGTGCCCTAGCCGCAATATTCTGTGTTCGATTTCTTCCCTACTGCCCACGATTTCTCCAACGATCCACAAGTGCGATGGGAGTTCTTTGTTTTTGACAATGAGGTTGAAATAGCGCTGCAACAACCCCGACTGTTGCCGCGATACTGGCTCTCTAGCATATTCAACGGCTTTGTGGATGAGGTCTACATAATCTTCGAGCGACGAACACCGCTTGTCGCTCCAAGAACCCGTAAACACCATGCGCGTAGTCAGTGAATCTGCACCGATACTATTGCGCACATCTTCTGCAATTTGTTGTGCTGTTGCGCGAGATTCCGGACCAAGTACGCACAGAGCGTGAACCTGTTCAGGTGGCAGGGTTGGAAATGTTACGATGGCACTTTTCTTTGGAAGGGCACGGTACTTGAGCGAAACAAATGCGGTTGCAACAACCAAAAATCCCAAGAAATAGAAAACATATTTCCATCCATTGCGAGTTGGTTTTCCGAGCGGAGAGGTTGTGTGTTCGTTCATGATAACGCTACAAGGTTCATTGGAGTATTTGCAACACCGTGTGATACAGTTGACTTGGTGTCATATCCGCGCCAATGCGAATGATTCCCGGCTGTTGGCCAACTTCTAAGAATGACGTTGGAACTTGAGATTGCTCGTACAGTGAGCGCAACACGGGCAGAGTATCTTTGATTCCGATCAAAGTAACCACGGGCTTTGATTCGAGGACGAAATCAAATCCGGTTAAGTGTTCTAAAACATTGGCTTTGGGTGATCTAGTGGAAACAATGCAAGCTGAGTCTTTGCGATACGTGTCCGATAACAAGCCAATTCTATCCGGAAACAATGTTGTAAGTACCTCTTCGTACTCGGGCAAATCAGTTCGAAATATATACCCGCAATGCAGTATGTACAGTTGTTCGTGCATTGCTGCTATGCAGTAGTGCTGTCCGTCCTGCGAGCTGATTCGGGTTGCGTCACCCTGTGGGGCAAATGCAGACTTCACAAACAACGGGATCTCTGCATTTTTTAATGGTTCTAACATGCGCGGATGCAACACTTTCACTCCATTGAGAGCGGCAGAGTGCGCCTGTGCATACGAAAGCTGCGGTACCAAGCTATGGGTCCTGGCAAAGGCTGGATCTGCGGTTCGCACACCCTCAACATCTGAAAACACCACCATAGAAACTGCCCTCAGCGCTGCAGCAATGATAGCCGCAGTCAGGCTCGAGCTCTCAATTCCCATTGTCGTAATCTGACCAGTTTGCGACCGGGCAACAAACCCTTGAATGAGAACATGTCCACGCTCTAGCGCTGGCTGTATCTGCTCAACGATATTCTCCGTTGTGACCTGAAGGTCAGGCTTTGCGTCGCCGTGATTATCATCGGTAACAAAGATATCTGTCGACTGTAGTATTGTGGTTGATACTGCTTTCTTCGACAAGGCTTCAGCCACAACGAACAAAGCCATGGATTCCCCATACGATGCAACGAGATCACGTGTTCTTTTCGTCAGCTGTCCCGTGAGCGATATTCCACGCAGGATTTCTTTCAATCGCACTGAACTTGCACGTAAAGCATCAGATGCGCGATTGTCGTTGTCGGACTCACGCTTCAAAGAGAGAATAAAACCGGCATGCCAACTCACAATTTCAGCAAGTGCGGCTTCGGCCTCATCCACTAAACCTTCTCTAGCTTTCTCTGCTGAGTCCAACAAATCGCGGGTAGTTTTACCAAAGGCAGAGATAACAACCACAGAGTGCTCTTCTTGTGCTGCTACCGTCGATACGAGTGCGCTTAGCCCCTCAATGGAGTTGAGAACGGCGCCACCAAACTTTAATACATTCATATTTTTTCAATAACAAAAAAGCAGTGACCATATGGACACTGCTTCATCATTTTGCGTTTTAACGTTATTTGTTTGCGATATTATTGTGCGGTGTCAGCAGCTTCGGGCTGACGTTTTCGCCACATCAATCCCAGAGGTACGAGCACACAATACCCTATGACAAGCAACACAGGTGCTACTGTTACGGCCATTGGGTTGTTCCATGTTTCCAGGTATTCAGCTACGTTACTTGGGTCACTAATTGCAGTTCCCATAAGTGCATAGCCAATTATTATCACAACTGCACCTGCAAGAATGATCAAACCATTCTCTTTTTGCAATGGAAATTTCCATTGAGAACGTTGTTTGCCGGAAGTACCAGCAGTCTGACCTGCTTTTTTACTGCGTTTCTTGTATTTCGTTTTCGCCATTGATCTGATAGCCTGTTTTGAAACATTCCCATAAAACTACGAAATATAATATTCAATGCGCTAACAAAGAGAGGCAATTACTCTTGCCTAGGACAAAAATTGAGGATGAATTCTAAAAATTCATCCAATGGGCAAGTGAAGTCTTCGTACTCCATAATATCATCAATTATGGTAACTGCGTTTTCTTTGGGCTTCACCAATAGAAATATCCGATTGCCGCCCATGAATTCTTCATCGTTGTCACTCTCTCTAGCGGCCTTGAGAAACTCTACTACGCGTGGTTTCCACGATTGTGACAATTCATAATTCAGATATTCTGCAAGAACTACCATTGTGCACTCTCACGCATTGCGTGAATCAAAAGCGCCGTTGTTATATCCTTGAATTGCACTATTGGGTTCTGTCAATTGCAAGCGTTTTTGTATCAGTGCGCAGTAGTCTGGTTCGACCTCAATGGCGATGGAAGTTCTACCGAGTTTTTTACAGACAACAGCGGTTGTGCCTGATCCTGCAAACGGATCCAGAACGACATCACCCTCATTTGTTGAAGCGAGCAACACTCGAGCAACTAGTTTTTCTGGCTTTTGCGTGGGATGTTCCGTGTTTTCAGGCATAGACCAAAAAGGCACGGTTATGTCATTCCACAAATTCGAAGGAAATGTTAATCGGTACTTCCCTTCGTCGGTTTCTTCCCAGTCTTTTGGTTTCCCATCTTTCGTTTTGTACGGTGCAATGACTTTGCGTCGGTTTTTTACTTTGTCTACATTAAATGTGTATTCTTCTGACACGGTGGCAAACCAGATATCTTCCGCACAATTCTTCCAATTGCTCTGCGCTCCTCTTCCTTTTTCACGCTGCCAGGTTATGCGATTTCGCACAATCAAGTGCTCGGAAACAATGGCCTGTACGATACCAGAAGTTCGCCAATCGGAGCACATGTACACAGATGCTGTTGGCTTGAGGGCGGGAAGCAATCTTGGGAACCAAGTACGCATCCAAGCGCTGTATTTTTCGACTGTAGACTGACGAAAAACACTGCCTCCAAAAGATTTTGTGAGATTATAAGGAGGGTCGAGAAACAACAAGTCAACACTGCGTTCTGGCAACTTGTCGACGAGCTCTAGCACGTCTTCACAGAACACATTATCTGTGAAGTCTGATAGCTGCATGTTGCTTTTTTTTGTGGCACATTGCGCTAACAACTGCTTTTTTTCTTGTTCTTCTACTCGTAAGGTTCGGTTTCGACTCGAAGCCATGTTTGATGCTTCCTATTTCTCAACAATCACAATTTCTGTGCGCCTGTTGAGGCTGCGCCCCTTTTCAGTATTGTTGGGCGCTATAGGCATGCTTTCTCCAAATCCTTTTACTTTGATTCGCGACGGCAACACACCGCGATCTACAAGGTATTTTTTCACCGCTTCGGCTCGTTGCTCAGACAACTTCATATTGTATGCCGCTCGGCCAATAGCATCGGTATGACCTTCAACTTGAATCTTCACTTTCTTCTTGCGGTCCATGAAGTCTGCTATCATATCCAACTCGGGAATTGAGTCCGTAAGCTCTGTAGAGTTGAGCGCAAAGAGCAGATTTTTCAGGATAAGCTTTCTATCAATTTCGAGAATTGGTATAACTTTAGAAACCAATTCAACACGGCGAGAATTGAGAATTCCCACCTCAATTGAATCTGGTAGCGCTCTGGTTGAAGAAACGTACTGAATAGCGTATAAATTCGTCAGCTGACTTGAGAAATTATCCAGAATCTTCCCAAACGCATCCTTAATGTCAAAGTTTGCACCGCGAGTTTCTTCTGAAATCTCCTTGTATTCAGGGAAGTGTTCAGGTGTGATGGTAAACGCGCGAATCTCCTGTTTTTTGTACAGGTCGATAATGCTCTTTGTTGTATGCCTAGTTCTTCCCTGGCCCTTTTCACCAGCTTGGTGATAGTTGTAATCTGTAATCAAAACAACCACTTTGTTCGCACTGGGACGGAACTTCATGTTAGCAGCAGTTGCAAGACCCTCCAAGGCATTCTCTTTTAAGTCACCACCGCCGGTAGTTCTCACCTTATTCATCCAACTCAAATACTCAACCACTGAACCAGATGGCTCATACGAGCGTGGCACAATGTCGGAGAACAACACAAGTCCAAGACGATAGTCGATACCACGACGCATTAAAGAAGACGTGAAGTGAATGATATTGCTCTTTACGGCATCAATGTACTCTTGCATGGTTCCTGTCACGTCTATGACAAAAACGAAATCGACAGGGACACGCTCATCAACGCTAATTTTTGTAACAGAAATGACTTCCTTTTCATCACCGTCCTCTCGGACAACAAGGTCTGAGGCAAGCAGTGTGTCGAGCGGTTGACCATCTTTCGCAAAGGCTTCTGCAATGATGTCAATGCGAGGAAAATTGGCGATGTCTACATTTCGAATGATGATCTGTATGTCATCTCTCGACTGAGACTTAACCTTCGCATCGTCCAGAACTCTCTTGCGAGCGGTGTTAAGTGAATCTTGTGAAATACTGTCTTTAAGAACTGGGATATCGATTGTGAGACCTGCAGTACACACATCCACAGATAACATTCCAAAAAGAAGTAGTGCGAAAAGGGTCCTGATGGTAAGGTGAGCTGTCATAAACCTTGTGTATTGACACTTCGTACATTGTACGCCGACATATTGGAGTAAAAGAGTCGACGCGGATTAGATAAAAAAATAGCTCCCGCAGTGAACGACACTGTGGGAGCTTTATTTTCTTCAGTTATACACAGTCCATTAGATGGTAATGCGAACCAAAGGTGAAATCATAAAGAAGTTCTCGATTTCCCACGGATATGCATCGCGCAATGGAGTTGAGTATTTACCTTCCAAGTACAACCAGTTGTTCAACAATGGAATGTACACGCGTCCCAACAGGATCTGGTTAGAATACTGCACCGATGCGCCAAATGGAAATGCACTCTGATTGCGGTATTCAACCTTCGCATAGATCCAATCTTCAAGTGTAGACGGCTTGTATGTTTGCAATCCATCTACATTCTCAACTGAGATACTTTGCGAAGAGTCAGTGCGATAGAAGATAGCTTCGCGTACTTCTGCATAGCTAACACCAAGGTCAACGCGGAAATAGTTCTCAGGATTATTGCGATCCAACCAATAGTGATAGAACGCAGTAACCTGACCAGTAGCTCTAAGAATTGGGACAATTCCTTCAACGCTGATTTCCGGGTTACTCGGGGTAACTGGAACTGGACGCTCATTGCTATTGTATGGCGCCATTGCATATGTAGTTCCGTCGATATCAGATGTCGTGAGACGTTTGAACGGCAACAATGCATTAACACTCACACCGGCCTCTGGGTGGAACGGGAAGTTGAAGTCGATTCCAGCAAAAAGTTTCCCACCCGGACCTGCATTGAGTTGTCTACGCGAAACAAAGCTGAAGAGATCATCTTCATTTTCTAGACCGCCTGTTGTTCTGTAAGCAGCGCCCAAACGAACTTCGAGTAGGTTTGGAAGTGCGCGACGCATCTCAACATTTGGGTTTTCGTACAATGGTCGTACCAGAGCTACACGAGACTCGCCAGCTGACCAGAAGTGGTAACCAACTTCGTCGTTACCATTACTCGCTTCCAACCAAAAACCAGAAGATCCAATCTTAAGCGCTTGGTTGAATACTGAAAGTGTGATAGCGTGATCTACATTTGTTGGTCGATCAACGAATGTCGTAATAGCTTCCACTTGTTTGTCTGTCAACGGTACTTTCTTTTCCAGCATCTGGAAACAGTAAGAAGGCTCTCCGTCATACGACAATTCACCTTTGTAAGGTCCTTTGTATACAATTTCGCCATTGATAATTGCTTCGAGCTGATCCATGTACGCTGAAACCTCAGAAGACACCATTGCTTGAGAACCGCACTCAAGCAAAAGAATATTATACGGTTCTTCGTATGTCTCTTTTGGAGCAGCAGTGACAACAATTTCTTGCTTGTTCAAGCTGTCTTTTGGATAGCCAAAAATTCTAAATACTTGTTCAATTCTGTTTTGTAGATCCGGTTCGCAGATTCTCCAACGGGGGAAGTACCCAACAATGTTGGAATCAAGGGTCTTGATATCTTCTATCAGATCTGCGCGGTTGACGTTTTGAGCATTCGCATTTGTAAACGCAAACGGCAACATCGCAAAGGCAATAAGTAGTAATATTTTCTTCATTGTCATGTATGTTTTTTGATGATTGTTCGGTGAACCGTTGCGATTAGAAATTGTAAATCACTCTAAACGAAGGAGCAATAACGCTACTCTGAGTTTCCCAGCTATACGCATCACGCAAGACTGCCGCGAAGCCCTTAACATCCATTCTCAAAGCTACTTGCTCTGTGAATGGAAGCTGCAACCAGAGATTTCCAGATATCGCTTCATCAAAATACTGAATTCCCATACCGTATGGAGTAGTTGCTCCCATCACGAGAAGTTCTACCCGACCAGAAACACCAGCTATCGTTTCGTTGCCACGCTCTATAAACTGTACAGATTCCGTTAGTGTTTCAGGATCTTCAACTAATGAATAGCCCCAGTTTTCGATCTGGTAAGCGGTTCCACCAAAACCAAAACGGAACATGTAGTCCTCGTCAATAGCCACGGCAAATGTATAGTGCACTTGACCATGAGCACGAACCAAATAGTCAACATCATTGACGTCTTCTTCAAAGAACAGCAAGTCGGTTACGCGAGAGTCTTCTTTCCATGAAGCAGGATCGGCATCTCCAAATACATAACCGAATGACGTGTGGAATACACCTGACTTAGGAACAATCTTGATCGGGAAATCAAAGCTACCGTTGATACCCACGCCACCGTGAGTCAACCCGCGTTCTTGATCGAACAACTCTTCATGGAGCAATGACCAGCCGTCGGTTGGAAGAATAACTCCAAGACGTGCGTTTGACCACACTGCGTTCAAGGCTGCACGTGAGCTCCAAAGACCTGTGTAGTGAATCTCGTCGATACCATAGCGAAGCTCAACACCGTACTTTGGCAAGAAATCGTTAACGATTGGCTCGTATACTTCTTCTTCAATACCTTCTTCATCGGCAACTACTTCTTCTTCTACATAGTATGCCGCCCATGGGTCTTCATAGCGGCGGTAAGACACGATGTCTGGTCCAACTACGACAAGGTTGTTACCAGTGTAAGCAGTAGGCTCACCTTCAGAAATCTTCAAAAATTTCTGGATTTCCATGTCTGTTACGTCTGCTTCATCTGCAATAAGCGAGGCTGAATTGCCAAATGACGGTGCACCCAAAGAAATCTGAGCCAAGCCTTGTGCTTCTGGTGTCACATTTGCACAGTTGTTTTGGATAAGTGCATTCTTGCAATAGTCATACAAGTTGCCAGCACCGTACTTAGTTTCGTCCATGTCAACAAGTGCCAATTCATCATACGTGATGATTTGGCTCTCTGGCAAGAAGTCGAGGTTAGACTTCAATTCTTCGGTGTCTTTGAACGAGTACAACAACCCAATAATGACTGTTTTATGCATCTCAGTGCGCCCCGTGCGAGTTGTCACCAAGTACACATTGCTTACTTTCTTCTTTGGACCTGAGTCATTGAGTTTTTCATCAATAGCTGCATCAATTGTGGCATCAACATTAATACCTTGTGTAATCAAGTAGTTGATAACCGCGGTTTTAGAACCACCGCTTCGACCTACACCCACATTAATTGCAGCCTGGATTTCGGACGGTAGATTGTCAAAACTTCCAGCGGCACTTCCACCGTCAGAATCTTCAACGAGCAAGGTTTTGAGTTCTCCCAGTACGGGTTGTTTAACCTTGTATACAAATACATTTCCGTAACGCCAGTAATTGAGGCGTTGAAGCAGTGGCTTGATATCGTCTTGTGCCTGCACGTCTTGGGCAAAGCCCGTGAAGACGAACATCGCAGCGGCAGCAAGAACAACCGATTTCACTGCAAGCAGCATAGTTTTGCCTGTGTTCATTCCCATTTTCATCAACAGTATATGGATGTATGTTTACTTTTTAGAATCGAATTCTGAGTCCACGTATTAACGTCTGCGCGGCGGAGGTCCTCCGCCCGGTCCTCTCGTACTGCGCGGTAGTTCATACGTGAAGCTTGTTGCAACCTTCGCAGAGGCTGGATCTGAGACAGCACCGTTCTTTGGGTTTCTCAAACGAGAAAGCACGCTTACAGATACGTCTCCTGTTATTTCCTTCACTCCAGACGGTGCACGACCTTCAAGTTCGAAGATAACAGAGTACGTTCCGTCTCCATCGTCTTCAATAGTAGTGCTCACAACCGCGAATCCTGGTGCGGACCCTTCGGCTTCGCCTGCAAGTTCCATTGGTTCAAGATTTGAGATGTTTCCAGTCTCTCCTAAGTCAACAAAGGCAAAATCTGGTTTTGCAACGATGTTGCGCACTTTAACCTTGAACTTACGTGCAGAGTTTCCATCAACACTTGTTTGAATTTGACCAGTCTGAATAATTGGAGGCCCTTGTTTAATTGGACCTTGCTCTTCAGGCATAATGTCAATTTCTTCACCATTGTATGGCGAGACCCATGCTATTCTCACAGCTGCGGTCTTGGCATTCGCCGGTAGATCCAAGCGGTAGTTCAAGCCACGAACTGGTGCTCTTTGAGCATCAACGTCCAGTGACGGATAAATTCTAAACTGATCTGCAGGAATTACGAGACCTGAGAGAGGCTCTACGTCTATCACGAGTTTCTCTCCGAACAACAAGTTGTTCAAGCGTACCTGCATTGCGTTCATGCTCTGCTCAGTCAAGCCAGTCTCAAATACTTCAAGACCAACTTCTTCTACAGCTTCTTTACCTTGGTTGCGCTGAGTTACGCGTACTGTATACTTACCCGGCTCGAGTTGCTTTTCAATCGTACCTAGGTAGCTACGTGTTTTACCCTTATCGGCAACAGCCATATCTGAACCTGCGTCGGCAACAGAACGTCCGTGAGTTTTGATTGACACGCCAATAGCGTTGCCAAACTCATCAATAACTTCTGCTGTCGGCTCATTGTTGCCTTGGTAAGGTCCTGAGTTAAATGTGAATGACGGCACCAACTTATCAAAGCCATAGTAACCCTCTGGTGCGAGGTTTACGAAAGGCTGAGCAATATTGACTGGTGGCTTGATCACGCGAATGTCAATTTCTTTGCTCGCTCTGTTTTGGTCAAAGTAATTCGATAACCCAGGAGCGAGAAGTTTCGCGATGTAGCCGTACAATTTCACTTGTGATTGCATGCTTTCAAGAGAACGCTCACCAACCAATTGGCCATTGGCATCCATGATTTTAAGCTGTTCGTTTGCTTCTTTGAGAGCTTCATCAAATTCTTTGACAAGTCTGAGACGGTCACCTTCTGTTTCCGCTTCATCTGACTTCGCAGCCAAATCATCAGCAGAAGGAATATTCAAGCCTTCTAAACGCTTGCCAAGTTCTTTGCGAACTGATTTCAGTTCTTTCACTTTCAACTGCACAACACCAACATTCACTTTTTGGTCGTCGCTCATTTCCTCAACCACTGTCGGTCCTGTCACACCCAAAATCTTGTTGGTGCGTGAGAAGAAACGCAGCTTGTACCAGCCCGGTTTATTCGGTGCTTTAAAGTGAACTTGGAAGACTCGCTTCTCATAACTGCCATTATTCTTAGCCGCCAATGTGTCGGTAAGGGCGTCTGAGTAACGGAACACCGAATCTGCTCGAACGGCTTCTTGCGGTGCAAATTGGTTGATATCACCAATTGAGTTTGTTGCTACATACTCGGCTTGGTACACTGGGTGTTTCCAATCCTCTGTAGCATCAACATCTAGATCGAGTTGACGCACGGCTTGCAATCTCCAGAATTCTCCGTCGATGCGATCGCCAACGATATCCCCCACGTTTTGCAACGTGAGGGTATCGAATGCGTCGTCACCCGGGAAGTACGGAGATTGTCCGTCGCTTTTACTCGGGTGGAAAAACACCTGATATTGGAGCTCACGCACATTGGCAAGTCGAATCAGAGTCCGAATTTTGTCATTCAACTCTGCTTCTTCCATTTCAGCTGCAGCAGCTTTTGTATTGTCTGCATCAGATACGTCTGTTACCCCAACCTCAATGAGATACGTACGATCCTGGCGGATTTTAGGTCCATCAGAGACCTGCATTCCCGGTTCTTGCAACGTAATTTCATCTTTTGGTTGTGTACTGATACCATCTGTACCAGACCCAGTTTGCAGCTGTGAGAGGATACTCTCAACAATCTGCATTGTCTCTTTTTGTTTCTGTATCAAGTGCTCCTCTGCCTCATCGCGTTCTACGATGATGATGAGAAGCTCAAGAATAACGGCGAGATACAATACAAAGTAGACTTTACCTGCTCCGCCTTTTGCCATGGCTTATGCTCCGAACGTTTTAATCGTTACTTAATCTAAGTTCAACGTAATGGTGAAGTGTAATTCTTAGTTATCGTCTTTTGAAGAAGACGGTTTTTCTGCTGATGCTGATGCTTTTGCATTTGATGCGTCACACTGCTTTTTGTCAGCGTCGCTACATGCTGCCTTCTTTTCAGACGAGCATTCAGCTTTTGCTACTGCGTCAGAACATTCTGCTTTAGAGTCTGCTGATGCAACATTTGATACTTTTACAACCTGAGCGGCATCGGCTTTTGCACCATCTGCAGAAGCTTTGGCTTTGCTAGCGCAGCATCCACCACCTGCATAGGCAGTAACAGATGCAAACGAGATAGCAGCAACGAGTGCGAGAGTTTTGATTGCTTTCATGAGTGCGTCTCCAAAAAAATAATGAATCAACGAATCCACTTTCACGAAGTAGTTATAGAGAAAGCAGATTATAAGTTTATTCCTTTCCAACGGGAAAAACAAACCGTAAATGAAAGAATCAAACGAGATTCAAGTTTTATTTCTTGCCACACATGCAACACTTGTGCAACAGTCTTGTTATTCTCAAGCCATAAAGCATTATGTGTTAACTTTGGTAGCAATAGGTTATAATCCATCAGTCAATGAAAAGTCACATCAAAGAGTTTATGCCCAGTATGTTACAATCGCCGATCGTCCTTTTGGTGCTTCGCTGTGTTGCCGGCGGAGTCTTTGTGTTCTATGGTCTAGATAAAATCATCGACCCAACTTCATTCGCGAAGAGCATTGCAAACTACCAAGTGCTACCAGAATTTCTTGTGCACCCCATCGCTCTTGTATTGCCATGGTTGGAAGTTATCGCCGGGCTCTTTTTTGTGTTTGATGTGTGGCGTCGCGCGAGTGGAGTGCTTATCTCTGGCATGTTGCTTACGTTTATTGCCATGGTGGCTTTAGCATTGATGCGAGGGTTGGACATCAGCTGCGGTTGCAGTGCGGAGGGCGGTAGCACTGTCAATTGGCTACTCATCGTCCGCAATATTGTGCTGCTAGCATGTACGGTGATTGCCATGATACCAGCCGAAAACAATTCATCCGGTGATGCAGATGCGCGTGTCCCAGGAACGGTGTGACGACATAGAGTACGAGGTTCGCTTCAACAAACGCGCTCGTAGGATGTCGCTCAAGGTTGGACACGATGGTCGCGTGTGGGTTTCAGTGCCACCGAGAACTCCGCTGACACTGGCTCGCAGTTTTGTGGCTTCACATGTTGATTTTATCCGCGACAAATTGCCAGCAGATCAAACAAATGAACATGGCTTGCAACGCGAGCTGCTGTGGGAAGGGATTTGGTGTACAGTTGCTGTGGTACCAGGCCTGTTTGTCGACATGTATCGCAGACACACCGAGCTGGTGTTTGAAGTACCTGATGTACACAGTGCATCTGTTGCTCTTGAAGCAACAGACCTTTATCTGCAATCTGGTGTGGCACGAGCTCGCGAGACCCTGCCGAACCGAGTTGCCGAATTGGCAAACATCACAAAACTACCGGTGAAGAAAGTTCGCATTGGCGATCAAAAGTCTCTTTGGGGTTCCTGTTCTCACGCTCGGCGTGTTATCAGCCTAAACTGGCGTGTAGCCCTCTTTCCTGAATCCGTACAGGACTATTTGATTTATCACGAACTCGCACACTTGATTCACCCCAATCATTCGCATAGATTCTGGGCATTGGTAGAATCGTACGACTCTCTCTATAGAGAATCGGAACATTGGCTCAACACACATGGCGCTAAGGTTATGTCTACCACAGTTGAAATAAAACAGTCAAAACTATAATTTGCAGTCAACCACTTCATATGTCTACGACTACGTAGACCACAACGACAGGCAACAACAATGAAAAGCACGTACCCACCACAGTATTATAGAGACTACTTGCAACTCGACAAAATTTTGGGCGCTCAGGAATTGCAAAGTGAGAAGCACGGCGATCCTGCTCACG
>JAUHYX010000295.1 GCA_030426285.1 bacterium | reverse complement strand
CGGAAAAGAGGGCACACATATTTAGGTCATTTATCACCAGTAGAATTTGAAAACTTGTATATGAAAATACAAGCAGCTTAATTAGGGAAACGCTGTCCACTTTTTTGAGCTACGTCAAGTCGTTGAAATTTCACGGATTTCCTTACGATTTCCGTTGAAGTCTCAGTTGTCGTTTTCAGCCATAAATATGCTAGACTTACGCCCCACGAGAAACAGCAAAACTTAGTTTAGGTTAGTTAATATACATTCTTTGTTGGTTAATGAGCGCACGAGAAGCTGCAGCTTCTCGTGCGAGCGCTTTTCGTTTGGCTGTGATCGCTGGTTCTTCGCCGCGCAATTTTTGCATAGGTGTAACGTAGCCAATCGTGCTGTGTAGGCGTACATTGTTGTATTCGTACATATGCTTCTCAATAGCCTCCAATGCTTCCTTGCGTGTGCTTTTGGTAATCCTTTTCAACGTCGCGTCCTTAGACGTCTTGTAGTATCGTTCTTGCTTGCCATTCGACTGTGGATAGTTTGGACTTGTCCGCACATACGTGATCCTATTGTCGTTAAAATACATGGATGTCGAATTACTTGTGTACTGTCCACAGTTGCCAGATATAGTGTTCTTAGGAGTTGCTTGCATTCGATTGCATACACGTTCAATAACAAACTGCGCCTTTGCTTCTGTTGCATCTATAAACAGACCCCGGGCGAGCAACACGCGTGAGTAGCCATCAATGACCGTGAACAAGTAGTTTTGAACGCCTTCGATCCAGAGGTACTTAAAGTCTGTGTGCCAGTGTTCGTGTGTCTCCTTTGGTTGTACAAAGCCAGATTTCTTCGCTCGAGTGTCTGGTTTCGCTCTTTCTAGCAACAACTCATCGGAGCTCAACACCATGTACAGGGTGCACGGACTAACATACACTATGCCTGAGTCAACAAGCTGTGCATTTATCATTCTGTATCCACCTTCAGGGTTCTGCTTGCGGAAATCTACGTTTAGCTCACGCTCTTCAGGTAAGAGTTTATGCAGAGTATGGCCTAGACGTTTATGTTGGAATACCCGCTTGTGGCGCCACCGACTAAAACGTTCCTCACGCAAGCCAAGTAAACGACACGAGTCGCGTTGCGAAATACCTGTACGGTTGTTCCAATAGAGAACAAAAGCTACTACTTCGGCTCGCAGCTCGTCGCTCGTACACTGACCTGTTAGAGCTCCCCAAGACTTTTTTTTAACTCGTAGTGGTCGTGAAGCAGCTCGGCGATCACATCTTTTTGGTCTGCGATCTTGGCGTTCAGCCGTTCCTCGCGCTCGGCCGCTTTGCGTTCCTTCGCGCTCTGCTTGCGCTGAGTAGAGGCGTCGCGGAACAACGCTCCAGAAAACAAATCCTTCTGCCACTGATAATACTGAGCTGGGGTAATGTTATGGCGCTTGCACAGCGTTGTTACTTCTTCGCCCTTCACCAGCCGCTCTTGAACGATCGCGGCCTTTTGTTCTGGGGTTCGTCTGTTGTATTTTTTACTCAATTTGTAGTCCTCCGTTATCACAATTTAGACTCATATGAGTTTTGTGTTGTCCTCTGAGGCAGTACACATTTCGTAACACCTCATTTTATGAGACGCTGTCTTTCTAGTGATACCCCTAACAGAATTGGCGATTTGTCTTAACACAGCAAGCGTGCGCAAGCGTGCGCGGGTGTAGCAATTGTGGACGCAAGTGTAACAATTGTGTGCGTGGGCGTGACATTTGTGGGCGCAAACGTGGTGTTGGTGTGTCGAATTGAGGCAGATTGTCCATCTGATAGCTGCAATAGACACTAATGCCTTCGAAACATCATTGGTCATCTTCACAAACCCTATGCAATATCTTGTGCGTTTGTTCTTCCATAATGTAGGCAGTTTGATCTTGAATCTCCTCAGGGGTAGCAAGTTTGGAGAGTCGTTTTCAAGCGGTGAAAAGAGAGCCAATTACACTAAGTCTATTTTGAAAGGGAAATATGCCATCTGAAGTGATAATCAACGATCAATCGTTGCATTCTACGATTGAAAATCTCAATGAAAAGATCGACAATTTGTCGATGCAATTCAGTGACCTCATAGACCAATTGAACACGTATAACAACCAAGGTGGAGAGGTGTTTCTTTCCTGTGATGAGGCATGTGAGTACTTGCGAATAAGTCGATCAAACTTGCAAACACTCATCAAGGAAGAAGAAATTCCTTCGATTGTGTTGCGCGGCCGTAGACTCATCCCGCGAAATGAACTGATTCGTGTGCTCTACGAGAAGTGCATGGGCTGCTGTCCGACAACAAACTAACCGACCGCTATTCACTAGGATTCTCAAACACTGTTTCAAGTGCACTACGCACTGTTGTTGTTTCGAGCGCATGATATCGTTGATACGTCTTATGGTTTTTATGCCCGGTGACCGATGTTACTAGCTCTACGTCCATGCTCTTCGATCTACTAAGTGTAACAAATGTTCGTCTAGCGTCGTGAAATGATAGATGTTCATGGAGGGGCTTTGTCAGTACATCTGCTTCTCTCGACACCTGTTTGTGTTGCTTTACTGGTCTGTCTAAGCCGAGTTCCTTTGCAAGTTCTTTAAGGTTCTTGTTCACCTTCTGATTGCTAATTTTGGGAAAAGCAAACTGATTGTCGTAGTCAGAATATTTCTCAATGAGTGCTCTTGCTGGTTGTACGAGAGGTATCTTGATTGGACGCTGCGTCTTTTTGGAAACAAGATGCCATACATTGTCAATGATGTCTGACTTTCTGATTTCGATGACGTCGGAATATCTTTGCCCGGTGTAGACCGCAAAACAGAATAGGTCTCTTGTTCGATCTAGCTTCGCATTCTCATTAAGCTGTGCTTTTGCTATTGTGTTGAATTCCGTCCATGTCAAACTGAATTGAATCTGCTCAACCGGTCTTAGGTGTACCTTGTTCGTGTTGATGTCAAGATTGATATCCTGCGTTTTTAACCACTCAACAAACTCACCAAAGTACGCCACGTATTTCTTAACCGTTACCACTTGCAACTTCTTTACCTTTTGCATGTGACGAACAAACGACTCCAGTTTGCTTTGATCAAAGACTTTGACTGTTGTAGATCGAATAGACTTGCCAACAAAACCCCGCAAATGATTGAACATTGCCTCATAGC
>JAUHYX010000294.1 GCA_030426285.1 bacterium | reverse complement strand
GCACCATTTTCGAATCCAAACATATACTCGAAGGACTCACTACCGTAGAATCCAGATTCTGGTGTGTATTCAATGGTATTTCCGTCAATAACCGCACTGCCAAAATGAACTCCTTCAACTCCAAGCAACGCGGCTGAATCGTGTTCATCATTGGCAAATACATCAATCTCAACACTTCCAGTACACTGCACATAATCCAATGCACCAAAATGTCTATCAACGACTTCAAACGAGATTGTGGACGAGCCTGCCAAGTCCGTCACTGTTACCTCAATATTTCCGCTAGTGGCACAAGAACCACTTTGCAGATACACGGTCAGTGTAGTTGATGACTGTGAGAGCACCTGACCTAAGACACTAAAAGCGACCGTACCGTTTGAATTCAGCACACTGTGCTCAACAGTAGATCCTTCATTAAACACACCATGCAGTGTAAACACACTAGGAGTAAACGAGGCTGTTGTCATAGAAGGTGAAATACTGGTCACACTCACCTGTGGAATTGGCGCAACAGCAAATGTCGTATACATGACTCCATTCGGATCTGTTACTGTCACTGAGTACGTACCGACTGTAGACAACGTCATTGCTGGCGTTGAGAGGCGTATTGAACTCGTGAAATAGTCATCTTCAATGTCTTGGCTCACGGTGCAATCCACAACACCAATGGAATCACCATCAGCATTGAGCTGTGACAACTTGATTGTTGGTGTGTAGTTGAAGCCACCATTCAGCGTGAAGCTCTTGGTCAAAGGGGTGCGTGGTATCGAGTCTGGTACAATGCTCGTGAGACTTGGCTCGTGGTATACACGGAATATCGCACTAGTGCTGCCGAAGTCATCTGACAAGAACAGTTGTTTACGGCCAGATGGATACATTGTACTACCACCTGTAAACACCGTCATGGTGGCAGAAGTTAGCGCATCAACTGTGTCAATTCTCGTTGTACACACATGTGAATTAAGAACTGATCCGGTTGTCGAAAGTGTACGCAATACAACATATGTAGAATCATTGAACACTCCGTTGATCACGAGTGTATCCGGACTGTAAGTAGCTTGGCGTGCTGGGAGTTCAGTAGACGCCAACGACAATACGCCACGTACCTTAAACGTTTGCGAAGTTGAACCCGACAAATCAGTTACCACCATGCGATACCTACCTGTTTGACTCAATGCCCCTGCTTCTGGTACAGCCGTTAGCGAAGAGCTAATGCGTGTTGCTGAGGAGCTCTGTGATACCGCGCACGAGCTCGTGCCTAGCACTGAACCAGTAGTACTGAGTCGTTGCACGATGGCTGTTGCACCGACATTAAACACGCCAGTCATGACAATTGCCGAAGTTCCGTTGGTACGTAACAATCGACTTGAGGCAATCCCAACAGATGATATCGTAGTATACACATGCATGTTCACACTGTGTGAAGTCACACCATCTGAAATCACAAACACAAAGCTACCTGTAGTTGTTAAGCTCAAAGTAGGCGCAACAACAGTTAAGGAAGCTTGGGTACCTAAAGACCCGGACACCGAACAACTCACCGACCTCAGTGTACTGTTGTTGAGATCACGGCGTTCAAGCGCTACACTTGGCATTGTCGGGAATGAACCAGTCATAACATACGCACGGGTTGAGACTGTACTTGTTGTCAGCGCTGGGAGTCCTGTTGCATACATAAAAGGTGTATATGTAGAGTATGCCTCAAACTGGCTTAGTACTGCATACAAATCTGCCAAATACTCAGCACGAAGGAAGCTAGCAGCAACCACTGTACTGTCATACAGCTTATTCTCCGATTGTCGCCACACTCTAAACAGCAGTGTATCACCATCAACAGCACCATCAACAGCAGATGTGAGTTGGTCGTCTCCCCATACTGTGATCGCGAGGTTGTTGTTTTGCCAAATAGCCGCACCTACGCAAGTTCCAGTTGATGTAAACACACCTATTTCATCTCCAACAGCCAATGGGTTACCACCAACGGTTGGATTGACCGTAGTTTCTAAGATCATTGTTGCGCTGGTTCCGGTTCTTTGCGCAAACGTAAAATATGTCGGCGTTGCGATTGGCGTAACGACCAAAACTGAATCGATACTTGCATTCGCTTGATATGTAAGTGTCGTCGTGTTTGACATCGTACGATATCCTGTTCCTGGGTTCAACGAACCTAAGGTATTGATTCCGTAGTGGGGAAAGTACGAACGACCGGCGACGTCCTTCACATAGTGAAGTTTCGTCAGGATTTCTTGCATCGCAGTGTCAACACCCTGCGGTTGTGTTCTGAAGTATCCCATATTTGTATGAAATGCTGGCAACGACACACTATTCGTTGTGGGTGCCACTGCAAACCCAACCAGCTCAATAGTGTCAACTGCGGAGGCATGCACTAAGTACGATCTTTTGAAATCCCAGACACCTATTGTATTCGTACTGCTTGGTATGTATGTGTTGCCAGAACCATCGTGCACGGCGTCAATGTTATGTGCAACTTCACTTAGGACATGTTGAATGGAGTCTGAACAAGGGTCAACATAACTCGAAACCAAGTTCCATCCTTCTCTCAACGGCACTCGTTGCGAATACAGTGTAGCTTGGGTGTGGAAGGCAACGCGTGTATAGTATGTGTCTCCATTGGTGCCTACATATGACACGCGAAACAGATACTCTGTGTCCGAACTCAAGCCAGAGACAACGGCATTGGTAGAGGCTGTTGTCGTGACATGGCTCCAATAACCATTCGTTGCCATTTCAATGCTGTAATGGGTTGCAGTTTCAACAGCTACATCCCAGGTGAGGCATGCCGAGGTGACACTTTGTGTCGTCACACTCGGCGCGTCGATATATGCCATTCGAAACGTACTTGCAGGAGCTGTAGCCGTAGAAGTTGCATTGGAGAATCTAAATTTGTATTTGTCGTAGTTGTTGAAGGTGAATTCAAGCGATTCTGATCGGTAGGATGTTTTACCGGCATCTATCCAAGAAGCTCCCTCGTTTGTCGACACCTCAATGTGCGTACTGTCGGTTGAAGTACCATTGTTGTACATAGTATAGAAACTTACACCTGTCTCGTAATTCTCTCCACCGAGAGGGCCAAGCAACACCATCCTGTCTTTATCATAGTACCAGGTAGCAGCAAAGTCTTGGGTGCCCATTGGTA
>JAUHYX010000052.1 GCA_030426285.1 bacterium | reverse complement strand
TGAAGTTGTGTTGGCCACGTACTCACTGTCGCGTTCGGTCACTATTGTTTCGAGAACATCGCGCAACACTTCAAAAACAATGTGCGGGTCCGTGATGTCCTCCAATTCTAGCTCATGCAGGTTAATCTCATTCAGGGGAACTAAGCGGTTTTCATAACTATACATCTGAATATGCGTACCGATTTCGCCGTACGTGAGCCCGTCGCGGCGCTGGCTGCCTTTCGCATAAAACAGATGTACTTGATCAAACTTGCGTTGCTCGAGTATCGACAAAATACTACCCTTGCCGAGCTGTCGTTTCTGAGCATCTTCGCTGAGCAAATTGCCATCATTGGCACCGATGAAAGAGAGCAGGCTTTTCATTGCGTGTATGTTCCTATTTGATGGGGTAAGAGTTGAGTCGTCGTATTTCCAGAAAACACAATTACAGAGCTAATCGGATATTGCAGTCGCGCGTGCTGAACATCCGCGAGTATGTCTTGTTTGTACTCTGCAAACGACCAATCGGGATATTGCCGTCGATTTGCTGCCATTTCTATTGCTTGAGTCAATGCTGCTACTCGGCCAGAGTCGTTGGCAATCGAATGCGGAACGGCATGCCAACCATGTCCAAATGTTCGGCCAACCAGCAAATGATACTGATTTGTGTTTGTTGACAAGTCACGTAGCTCAGACGCCTTGAGTTGTGTGAAAGGCATGTCTGAATCGCCAACATCAAACAGAAACAACACGCTTGAATCCGTGGAGTAACGCAATTCTTGCATTGTGTGGTAGCCCGGACTCATTGGCTGCAGCAGTAAGAAGACGTTGGCAGCAACGAACACAACAATCAACAGAACATACCTGAACGCTCCTCGAGTTTGACGAGGTGCTCGTGTTGTACCCTCGAGTTTGAGTATGTGCTCTTGAATGCGAGACTTTGTCGTACTCGTTGGCGCTATTTGTTCAAGCACGTCAATGCACACCTTGCAGTGACGTATCTGTTCAGTTGCGGAGAACACCGCTTGCTGTTCCGGTTGCGGTGGATGCGAGTACAAGTTCCGCACAGTTTTAAGAGCATGGAATGCGCTAAACAGAAGTCGGTCTGCAACGTTGATTTCTTGTAGCAAATCAAAGTGCATGATAAACACATTGATCAAGGTTGCCAGATCACATGTATACGCTGCGTCTGACAACTGACGCACAATTTCACTCGTCGGTTGCGCCTGCAATTCATTGCGCTCAACATATACCGGGTAGCGCTCCACCTTGCGGGTATCGAACTCAGCAATGGTGTTCTCATCGATCTCGGTCACCACAGACCGCAGCGATGTCAGCATATACTCACGCACGGGAACCGCAACCTCAACTGAGATCAGGTATAATGTTTCTTTCGATATTTCTCGAGGTTTCATTGTGATTTCAGCAGTCTCATTTGAACAGCGCTCACATATTACTGAAAACATCACATCCCTCAAAACAGCGAAAAATACTTTCAACGAATCCGTAAATGATTTTCGGAATTACCGAGTTGAGTCAAAAGAACACTTCCGGGACGTGAGTCATGAAAAACAAATGCAACGGCTCGTATACCGCATCAATAGGGATGTGTGAGATTGTAACGGGAGCGCGATGCTGTTGTATGTACCTAAAGAGCGTGAACTTGGCACTGCTGTTGTGCAGTACTTGGCATGAACACAAACATTTCAATATGGACGCTTGTGCGTTTTGTGCGACAAGTGCTGCAAGAGGCCGGCTGCGAGAATGTGCGCCAGCATTTTACGTGGTCACAACAACAGTGCGACATCGAGTTCGACCTGCCCAAGTTTCATCTGCGCATCAGCTGTATCGACCCCAAACATGTGCGCACAGTGATTGTGCATCTGCAATCTGCGGGACCTCCGCGAAAAGCTAAAGCAGTGACGTTTCAGTGGCAGAACACTGACCTGATTCAAGATCTCTATTCAACTATTTGCGATACTATTAACCCACTTCTTTATGGAGAAATGTATGATTGCTGATTTACCCTTTTTTACATTGCGAACCCAAACCCAAACCCAAACTCCAGCATATCTGCGGGTGCTGCTGCTAACGGTTGCTTCGCTGCTGCTTTCGGTTGCCTGTACAACTTTGCAACCCACCACAAATATCAGTGCGCCTGAATATATTGATGAAGGCGAGCTGTGGAATATCACATGGGAAATCCAGCCGGCACCAGACTCAATTGTTATTGGCTCGGTTGTGCGCACTGAACCAACGGGAGTGCATCAAATGCGCGTGTATGCCGATACATCTGTGTTTGTGCGCATATTTGTGGACGATCTTGTTGTCATTGACACTCTTTCTGTCTCCGTTATTCCCAAGCCCAACGAATCCAAGTTTAAGGTGTATGACGTTGAAGAGTCAGACTCAGCGAACAAATACATGGTCGGGCAAACGTCGGTTGATCGCGTAGAAAAAGAAAATCGCAAGTTCCGCATGGATGTGTTTGGCTTTAGTCGCTTACACTACCCAGACTCTATCGTGATGTATGTACACGCAATTGATGAAAACGGCAACTTTGTAGCCGGCATGGCTCCTCCGTATGGCGACTCCAGTACGGCTGAAAAGTACTTTCGAGGTCTCGTTGAAGTGATCGAAGGTGAAGAGTATCCGGTGTCGGACTTTGTGGTTCGAGAGGTTCACGAAGATATCACGCCGCCAAACTCATTTGGATTGGCATTGGACTACAGCGGCTCAATGAACCTAGAAGGGCGTATCGACTTTCTGCGCAGTGCAGTGCGAAACTTCGTGAATAGCAAACGTGCTGAGGACGAAGTCTCAGGCCTAGCATTCAACCACGACCTTGCCTTTGGGATCGAAGCCACCCAGAGCGGAGCAGAATTTATGAACGGCTTTGCGAGTCAAGATAGATTCCCAGACGGCGGAACATCTATTTTGTGGTCCGGTGGTTGGATGGTAGACTATTTGGAATCTCGCGACATTCGCAATCGCGCCTTGGTACTACTCACAGACGGAGAAGACAACTCGAGCTTTATGCAGTACCTGTTGACAAATATATCACTCTGGAAGGCCAGTGATTTGGTGTATAGTGCTCGCGAACGCAATGTCAACATTATCACTGTAGGCTTGGGGCAAAATGTGAATCAGCGCTTGTTGCAGAAGTTAGCCTATCTCACCGATGGACAGTATTATCACATCGATGCTCCTAATGAGTTGGTTGATTTGTACAGGGCACTGCCGCGCATGTTTAACAACTACTACACGATAACATACAAGCCACATTTGGGTACGGGCAATCGCGCCGTAAAACTCGCGTATTTCAACAATGTGCAGGTCGATAGCGTTACAGGCGAAGTATCGGTTGGCGACTCTGTCGATTTCGCAGGTGTTCAAGATTATCCTTCAACCTCTGTTGCCTACTTTTCTCTCGCCAGTGCCGACTTGGATGAGCAAGCTAAGCAGAATCTGCAGATCTTAGGGCACGAACTAGCTGCCTACACAAACTTGAACCTACACATTGTGGGGCACACCGACTCGGAAGGCTCTGATGCTGCGAATAAGAGGCTGTCCAAACGCCGTGCCGAACGCGTGGCGAACTTTTTGATCAAGGTTGTAGGCATAGAGGCAAATCGTGTTACAACCGAAGGTGCTGGTTTCGAACGACCAATTTACAACCCAGAAGCCAACGAGTTTCAGAAGTCGGAAAACAGAAGAGTGGAGTTGATCATACAATGAAAACACTGTATTTGTTAGGGGTTCTGATGCTCAGTGCGCATCAGGACCTTGCCACCGAAGACATTTTTGATATTGTGAAAGACTCCGTGGTAAAAATCGAGTTGAGTGATGGCTCTACAGGCTCCGGTGTTGTTGTCAATCGCGATGGTGGCATCGTCACCAACTACCATGTCATTGAACAAGCCGCTCTGAATGCGTGGACAACTATCACGGCAGTCTCTTCTGAGGGTGAACGAGCACAATGCAACATCATTGATTACGATGCCGATTTGGACTTAGCGGTTATTCAATGCGACCTTACGAGCGTGCTGCCGATTCCAATAGTGGACCCCGCAACCATTCGTCCTGGTAGCAAAGCGATCGCAATTGGCGCTCCTTATGGCCAGCAAGACTGGGTCACAGAAGGAATAATTTCTAAACACACCACTCCGTATTTGTTTACCACCACAGCTATTAACCCCGGCAATTCAGGTGGCGCACTTGTGAACGGAGACGCCAATCTCATTGGCATAACCACGGCATACTACACCCAAAGCAATGAAATGTACCGGGCCGTGGATGCGAAAAGTATCATGTATATTCTTGACCTCAATGGAGTAGAGTATGAATCGGCAGAATAATAAACGCAAACAGCTAGCCGGGACAGTTGTTGTATCTATGCTGGTTTTCTGTTTGCTCCCGGCAACAATGCTTGGTCAACGCCAGCACAGAGTCGCAGAGGTCATCGACGAGAGCAGTTCATTGGGTTCAATCATCAGAATGTACGACGGAACTCACTACTTGGTCACCGGCGGAAGTGCAAACTCATGCTTTTTCCTGCAAGGCAAAACAGCCACGGTATCAGGTGCACAGATGACAATTCAAGACTGCTCATTTCCCTTGTGGGTGGAAGAAATATCTGTAGAGAACGTTCAGATCAATGGAGAATTTAAGGGGTGGGATGACGACGTAAGCTACACGCTAATGGATGGCAGAACGGTTACTCAAACGAACTACTCATACTGTTATTCCTATGCATACTCACCAAGTGCACTGTTGTACTCTCGAGGTGGTGCGACGTATTTGGTTGTAAAAGGTGGCTGCGGTAATCCGATGCAAGTTACTGTTGGTGGAGGATCTACTAGTACATACTCGCAATCAAATTCTAGATCCTATTCTTCAAATGTCTCAAGCAACTCAAGTTTGCACATAGTAAATTACTCAAGCATCACAGCGAACGTTGTGTATGTAGTGTACAATCCCTATTATCGCTCGTGGACGTCGCAAGGTTGGTACACCGTACACGCAGGCGCATCGCTTACTGTGGATTTGGGATTCGCGTACACTGGGAAAATCTATCTCTATGCAGAGTCTGGTGCCATAACGTGGCAAGGTAATCCATGCTTCAACATGATGGTCGACGGAACTGACGCATTCACATACACTCATGCCGATACTCGACACTTTAACGACTTTCAAGACAAACGCGTGTGCTTTCAAGAATTTGTATTCCAGAATCCAGTGTTTACATGGACGTTGACAGACTGAGGGACAGTATCAACTATAATTGCGTATGTTGCTTGTACTACAAGTGCCTTTGCCGGAGCTGTCGGAGATTTATATGAATGTAGAAACTGCTGCAAAACACCTGTTGCGTCGCGCTGTTGGCAATGAAGACGCCGAATTTCACGCCGGACAACTCGAGAGCATACAACAGCTTGTGGATCGCAAACGCGTACTCGTGGTTCAGCGTACCGGTTGGGGCAAGAGTATGGTGTACTTTGTTGCTACCAAGTTGATGCGCGACTTAGGGCGAGGCATGACGCTTATTGTGTCGCCGCTGCTCGCCCTCATGCGCAACCAGATCGCCGCAGCTCAGAAAGTGGGCTTGGTTGCCAAGACGATCAACAGCAACAACACAGATGATTGGGAAGGCATATTTCGTGACGTCTTACATGGGAACGTCGATCTGCTGATTGTCTCGCCTGAGCGGCTTTCGAACGACGAATTTCGACAGAATGTACTCATGCGAGTCAGTGGTAATCTTGGCCTGTTTGTAGTAGATGAAGCGCACTGTATCTCTGATTGGGGACATGACTTCCGTCCGGACTACAAACAAATTGTGCGTATTATCGACCTTCTTCCGCAGAATGTTGCTGTGCTTGCCACCACGGCAACAGCCAATGATAGAGTTGTGGAAGACATATCTGCACAAATGGGCGAAAATCTCCTTGTGCAACGCGGTTCATTGGCGCGCAAGAGCCTGCAGTTGCAGAACATGTTTTTGAATAGTCAATCAGAGCGATTGGCCTGGCTCGCCGACAACATCCCGCACATGCCAGGTTGTGGCATTGTATATACACTTACCCAAAAAGACGCCGAGAATGTAGCTGAGTGGTTGAATGACAAAGGCATTGTTGCCGAAGCGTATCACGCCGGAATTGACAATGACGGTAAGAGCGTAGCGGGTTTTAGTCGCAAAGAGTATTTAGAAAATAGGCTGCTTAGAAATGAAGTGAAAGTCCTTGTCGCAACAGTTGCGTTGGGCATGGGGTTCGACAAACCAGACGTAGCTTTTGTCATTCACTTCCAACGTCCATCATCGGTTGTGCACTATTATCAGCAGGTGGGTCGTGCCGGACGCGCGATTCAAGAAGCAAAAGGTATACTCATGTGCGGAGCTGAGGACGACAGAATTGCCGAGTATTTTATTGAGAGCGCGTTTCCCCCGCAGGAACATATCTCAAAAATTTTGCGAGCTCTCATGAAGGCAGAAGACGGACTTAAGTTCATGCAGCTTCTCAATGTTGTTAATATCCCGCAAGGTGCTGTTCACAAAGCCTTTAGAATTATGAATGCTGAGTCTCCATCGCCTGTGATGAAGGTTGGCTCAACATGGTTTGCAACACCAACTGCCACTAATTACAAGATTGACGAAGCATATATTGAGGGCATCAAAAGAGTACGTCGCGCGGAACAACGAGAAATGCAGAAGTACATGTCTTCCAAAGAATGTTTGATGTCGTTTCTTCGTCAATCACTCGATGACCCACATGCAGAACGCTGTCACAAGTGCGCTAACTGTAGTCCTGAAGATGCACTTCCAACTACCGTTGACAACGCATTGGTGTTAGAAGCAAAGCACTTTTTGCGGACGCGTCCGGAGAAAATCAAGCCGCGAACAAGGTGGCCCAAGCGCTCAAGCACTTCTGACACGTATTTGAAATCGGAAAACATTCCCAAGCAGTATGCGGCCGAGGAAGGGCGCGTGTTGTGTCAATGGCGCGATGCAGGGTGGGGCAACATGGTGGCAGATGGGAAGTTTGTTCACAATCACTTTCCCGATGAGCTTGTACAGGCTTGTGCGCGACTCGTGCAGCAGTGGCAACCGAATCTTCAGGTAGAGTGGCTGACATATGTGCCGTCACTGCGCCGCCCAACGCTTGTGTCAAGTTTTGCGCAGCGGCTTGCATCAGAACTTGGAATTCCGTTTGTTCGAGCGGTGGAAAAGGTAGAAGAAAGACCAGAACAGAACACGATGCAAAACAGTTTTCAACAGCAACGAAACCTCATGGGAGCATTTCGCGTCGGTGGGCAATGTCCAACAGGGCCGTGTTTGTTGGTGGATGACACCGTGGATTCGCGTTGGACATTTACCGCAGTCACAGCACGGCTGCGTCAAGCTGGATGTTCTGCTGTTTTTCCTCTGGCACTCGCGCAAACAACTCGTGGACAAATGCAGTAATGAGTGTAATGTTGTCAGAAGATGCCAAAGTCATTGCCATGTTGTGTGTACGGCTTCAGAAGTCGAACGACGCACAGCCTTTGACGCAAGAGGAATACAGTACACTTGTCGCTGTCTTACTCAACAGAGGGTTGCGTCCGTCTGACCTCTACGCCGACGACAATTTCGTTGATGTTGTCCAGAGTGCAGGACTCAACACGGAGCGTGTACAAGTACTAATGGCGCGAGGATTGGAGCTTGGCTTAGCGCTTGAAGAATGGCAACGTCAAGGTATATGGCTCATTACACGCAGCGATGCGCTATACCCTAAGCGATTAAAGCAAAAGTTGAAGGACAAAGCGCCGCCGCTGCTGTTTGGTTGTGGCAACAAGGAGCTGCTCAATGGGGGCGGAATAGCCGTGGTTGGTTCGCGCAATGTAGACGACTCAGGTCAGCGTTTTGCGCGCACGGTGGGTGTACTCAGTGCGTATGATCATGTCAACATTGTTTCCGGAGGCGCGCGTGGTGTTGACGAGGCTGCACAAGAAGGCGCCTTGAGTCAACGCGGCAATGTTATTTCCATTCTCGCCGATTCACTTATCAAGAAGTCGGTTGCTGGCGCGAACAGAAATTCCTTGAGTCAACAGCGCTTGTTACTCTTGTCACCCTCTCATCCCGGGGCAGGCTTTAATGCCGGCAATGCTATGGCTCGCAACAAACTCGTGTACGCCATGGCCGATACCGCGGTTGTTGTCAACGCCGACTACAATAAAGGTGGCACATGGTCGGGCGCAACCGAAGAGCTCAAACGCGACAACGCCATTCCGGTGTTTGTCCGCATGGGTGAGACAATATCCGAAGGCAACAAACATCTGCTCGAAGAGGGCGCACAACCATTTCCAAGCTTCGACCCAGCCCAGCCGTTGTTTGATCAGTTGTTGTCAACTACACGTGAACTCGCTATACAACAGGGATTCACACAAGATTTGTTTGCAACTGCAGAAGTCCAGCATCAAGTATCTGAACAGGAGAACAGTTCTGGCACAGACACACCTGCAACAATATATGAACGCATTCTCCCAATGTTAATAGAGCAGCTCCACGAGCCGTGCACTATTGACGACCTAACCAAGGCTCTCAACATCCGCAAAACCCAGCTCCAAGACTGGCTCAACCAAGCCATCGCTAACAACCACATAGAAAAACTCACCAAACCGGTGCGGTATCGAAGGGTGTAGGGATGTGTGAGGATGCCTAAAGAACTGTGCGCAACTATCTCAATGGTTTCATTGAGGGTGATCAGATCGTGGTGAGGTTGAGCGACAAACTCCGAGACAAGCATGCAAAATATGCCTTTAGGAAGAACTGAAGAGAGTTAAGGAACAAGAGTTTAGCCCCGCAAATCGCCTGTTTTCGGGCAATAGAGTGGCTTAAGGAACATTCGGGGTGTATTAAGGAAGAAGAAGGATTCGTGCTGAAGGAACCCAAATGGTGCAACCTTTACGACGTAGTAGAGTAGGACTGCCCGGCTTCGTTTTACACATATTACGCTCGAATGTTCGTGAGTAGTTCGCAGCTCTTGCAAAAACATTACTCTCCTCCTCACCTCCTCTTCTTCGAGAGGGCATTAGGCATGTGAGGACCAACATAACCAATGATAATGTGTTGGTTGGTTTCATCGAAGTCAAAGTGGATCCGTAGGCATTTGGGAGGTTGGTTACCGTATTTGATGTGTTTCCAAATCTCATAGTGCCTTCCTTCGTGGTGTATCGTTCGAGACTGCGTGATCTTGATATCGCCTTTTGATTGCTTGCCTTCAGTTTTTGCATAGGTGAACTGACTCACTTCATTGAAGCGCCGTGCTAGATCGAGCGTGTTGGTTGATTCGAATTTGATGCCCCACAACTTTGTTGCTATGTCGTGCATCATGTCCCATGCTTTGTGAAGCGGAATGAAGCTGGTGTATTGCGAAGCAGATGCGTGTGCATGTTTGGTGAATACGAGCCTAGTTGGGTAGAGCCTGGCAAAGACGTCAAGAATTTCACTCAGACTCGACACCTTGTTTCGAAGCAATTCTACAGCAACATTCGAATGATTGGCATGCAAGATTCGGTGCTTTAATACTTGTATGCGTGCTTCAAGGGCTCGGACAGTTTCTTGAGATGATTCATACTCGTCGGTGAAGTAGTCGGCTTGTTGACGTAAATCAATAAGCTTGTGCTCAAACTCTTCCTCTTGCTTTGTTATATACTCCTGCATGAAGGTGAGGTCACTATTGTTTGAGACATAGTCCGCAAGTGTTTTCTCCATCTTTGAGCGTTCTATGCGGCGGTAGATGTCTTCAATGTTGGCGATGGCATCTTGTTCTTCCAGGCGATAGTTGCTCAGTAAGTTTCTAATTAATACCTCCTTGGTCTGCTCATAATCTGGAGCAGAAAGGTCGTACCAGCGGTGACGCTTTGGGTTTGGATTCCCCACTCGCACTGGTAAATACACTCGCATTTTACCCCTACCAACAAGGAATTCATCGTCAATATAGGCTCGTAATTCTTGTACCAAACTCGGATCTTCATCAAGTACATATATCTGCGCTTTGCCCGCAATCAGTCGCTCAATGCTTCGCGCTTCTCGAATGTTGTCCTGCGAGTTCGGGTTGAGCAGAAAGACCGTGTGTCGGCGTTGTTTGTCGAAGATGGTTTCTGATAGTGCTTTGCCTTCGCCAGTTTTTATGACTTTGTGCGTTTGCCGCAAACGAAATTGTTCGTTCTGCGAGTACGCTACCAACCCGTGTTTACGCTGCAGAATATCATGGATGATTGCAGGTGCCGAGGGCTGTGGCAACTCGCGTTGCGTTGCTAAGTCATTGTGATTGTAGTTGTAGGATACTCTACATGTTACGGTTGCAGATATGCGGTTTGAGTGGACTCCAATTTCGACGAGCCAAGTTCTGCTTGTAGTGGGGTCGGAGTCTTTGTGTTGATACTTACAAGCCCAACCGTGTGAGCTGTCATTGTACCAGGAACGCGTATATATTTTGCTTCCGGTTTGGTAGAGATCGCTCCACGAAGCAGCATTCATAAATGCTCTCTGGTTGTCGAATAGGAGATTGTCATTCTCTTTGCGCCGCAGCCAATTCAACACGAGTTTCTTTACTGTAAACAATGGGTCTTCGCCAGAAGAGCGCTGCCGTACTCGAAAGCTCGTTTGGTAGTGTGTTTGCCCTCGCTCCATATCACACCACCCATGGACGAAGTACATAACCGTAGTTTTCTTCGGCGTCCATTGTTTCGGCATAGCTGACGAGTTTGACGTTGGCGTTAGGTACTGGCTTGCCGTCGGTGGTGTATACCTGCGTTTGGATGTTGTTGTCTTCGTCCCAGGCATTCATCAGAATGGCGTATTTGATCTTGCCAAAGATTTGCTCGGTGCCGGGACGTTGGTCGATGCCGTCGGCGATGTTGAAAGCGGCCCAGTCCTGCATTTCTTGCCATGACTGTGCGGCAATGTCTTCTGGCAATGAAACATGCGTAAATGCGCTGACGCCAAAGTGTTCCTGTACCGGCTCGAATGAACTTGGTACGAGATACTCGTGTTGAATCCAGACGCAGGGGACGTGAACTTGACGCATGTAGTCGATGAAGTCTTGTGTCATGTTGTCAACTTCCTGCATAACGGCAAGGTCTTGGTCTTTGCGCATCGCATGCTGCCACTCAGGTTGTGGAATATCAAGTATCTGCGGCAGCAGTTGAATCGAACCTTCTGGGTCTTCATACAAGTTCATTTCGAGTAGTCCGCGGATGTCGAGATAAGCTGGTGAGCTCACAAATCCATGTTCATCCTTGCCTTCACGGTCGTACTGTTGCACGAGTTCGTGCTGCAGAATATCGTCTATGGATACCTTGCGTTTGTCCATGTACTCCAGAACAAGTGTAGATACATGGCTGTCGGTGGTAAAGAGTCGTACTGGTTTCATGTTGTTCTCCTAGTTGTTGTGAAATGTGGTGTCAAATTCGGCGAAGGCGGTTGCCCAATCACTTAAATCGTTAGCGCCAAGGAACATGTCATCTGTTGCTTCGTGTGGCGTAGGAGCATACTCGAGGCTGAGTTTGCCTACATAGTGTTCGTTGGAATAGCGCCGTTGCTCGTCGCTGCATGCGCCTACACGCATCAAACTCAGCGCTTGTGGCGGAATGGCTACTGTGTCTATACCTAGTCGTTTACTCATGGGAATTCTCCTGCGTTTTGGTTGAATCGTTTGTAGAAGATGTTGTTGCTGTTTGTCTGCGATTGTTTATCGGTGGCGATACACCGAGTTTTCGGAGCACGTCGTCGTCCACATAGGGATAGAATCCGATCGGCACCAGGTGCTTGTCATGTCCACCGGCAATAGTCATCAGCTTTACCTCGCGGGTCAGGACATGGCCCTCCAGGTCAAACGCGATGGCTTTGTGTCCATGTTCATTGTGCTCATACCAAAGAATGATATAGCGGCGTTCGCCGTACCACGCTTCGCCAGTGAGTTCAAGCATTGGAAGTTCATTGCGGATGAACGCTTGTGCTTGTTCAATGAGCTCTGCTTCGTCGAGTTTTGAACCCATTTCTGGCGCATCAATGCGTTTTGAGCGCGATGGTCCTCCGGCAAAAGCTGCTGCTGTGATACTCGATGGAAAACGCTGTGCATGATGCAAGTAGTAATGCGGCACAAATTCTTCTTGCAACTTGCGCGTTGCCGCCTTCACCAATCTTTTGCTTTCGCGCTGATGCTGCAGCTTGTCTTGCGCCAGTGCGCGGTCGAGCACTTCGGCATCCAGTGCATATTCACGCAATCGCTCAACAAGGTCGCTCTGCGGTTCATACTCATTGCGAAACAGCAGGGCATCAAGTCTGCGCAGCGCTGAGTTCATGCTGGTGTAGCCCAACTGACGCAACAATGCAGTGCGCGACATGTCGCGATCTTGAATATACTCTTGCACACATCGGGCCAGTTCACAGGGGTGCGGATTAGATACTTTCATCGGCTCCCCCTGTGTTGCTATTTGTATCCTTTTCTATAGGAGGGGTGATACCCAGCCCTTCAAGGGTGCTTGACTTCACATACGGAAACCCGAATGGTGGACGAAGTCCCATTACTCTGTTTTCGAACAGTTGGCCTAGCAGGGTTTCTTTCGTCAGAATCTGGCCCTTGAGGTCAAAAGCAATGGCTTTGTGGTTGCCTCCTTTATGCTCGTACCAAAGCACGACATATCTGCGTTTACCATACACATTGTGGGATTTGCCAGCAATGCTTGGCAGGACATTGACGATAAAATCATGAGCCTTGGCAACGAGCTCGTACTCCTCGAGACCAGGAATTATACCTTCAGCAGTGTAACTCAATGTGTCGATGCTACTCTCGAAGTAGTCGACCTTAAGAGACCCGATGGGATACTTGAACTCGTGGTGAACGAAGTACAGCGGTTTGAAGTCATAATCCGCCTCTTTTCTTCCAAACTTACTTGTTCCCTTCACCATGATTGCCGAAATTGCGATGTCGCATGCAAGGTGAGACTTGAAGGTTTCACTGTTGTGGAAGTATGCTCGCAATCGATGGAAAAAGCTGTTGTTGCGCTTGAGTCGTTGTCTATCTATGAGTTGACGCAATTCGCGATACGAATGCTCAAAATTACTGTAGCCCATTGCATGCAAAAGGTCAATGGATCTCATATCGTTTTCGCTGAGATGATTTTGCACGAAGCTTGCCAGGGAAAAGGCGTGAATTGTATTGTCTTTCATTGTGTAATCCTTGTTTGTTGAATTGAGTTTCGTTGTCTTTACTACAAGTACGGAAGAGGTAGTCCGAAAAAACCGGACTACCGGGTGTGCTTAACTTCCGTGCTCTCGTTGTGTCTCGTTCACTCCGTCCTCAGAATCAGGCTCAGACTCTGATTCTGGCTCTGGCTCGGCTGCGAGGTTAATGCCTACCCTCACGTCTTCCCCTAGGTCGTCGCGGTGAATGTCAATCATGGGTGTAGTGCCACGCAGTGTGACCTCGATATTGAGAGCGTGCACAGACATGTTGCGTCCACGCGAAAGCGTATTCCATGCGCTGAGCGTCTTGAACAGGGCATTACGGGCGCGGTCGAATTCGTCTTCGGTGGTGGTTTTGTGAATGAACAGCTCGGTGTGAAGGTTGCCAATCACAATACCAGTTTGCTGCAGGTGCATATACCCCATGAGGGAATACTCACGGAAGGTGGGGTTGGAGAACTTCGATTCATCGCGGTTTTCCGGTGGTACCTGTTCGCACAGTGTTGCGTAGAATTCCTCGAATGGCGGCAGTTCGGGTTGCAGAACCAGAGGAATCTGATACGCCGAGCGCACTATTGTTTTGAATGGAGTCTTGAGGTCGTACACCTCAGGAATGAGCTCGTAGGCGTCGGCTAGACTCATGCGCACATATTCACCGTGTTGCAGGCGTTGACGCATTTCATGTGTAGATTGTTCGGCCATTGTGTTTCCGTGTACAGTTTGTAACTATCGTTTGAGTAACTGCACAAAGAAACGGTGGCGTAGTCCGAAAAATCCGGACTACCGACCGTCTACTCTTCTGAGGGTTTGTACGAAAAGTCTACAACCGCTAGAACATCATCACCTAGATCGTCCTCGTGAAACTCGAGTTGTGGTTTGTTTCCACAGATTGTGACTTCAATGTTGAAATCGGAAGACCTATGTGTATCCTCATGTATCAAAGAAAGCCATGTGTCAAGTGCCTCAGCCAGGACATCTCTAGCGTGATAGAATTCACGGTCAGAGAGTGTCTGCCGAATGTACATCTGCGTGTTGCAGTCCTTGAGATGTATTGAATTGTCTTGATCCATCCAGTAGCACATCACAGCGTACTCTTGAAAGCTCAGCAGTGTTGTGGCTTCGACACTGTCTATATACTCCTTGCTACACTCTTTGAGGAGTTCTTGATACACAAACGCAAAGTCTGGTTGTCCGGGTTCTAATTTTGCAGGGGCGTCATGGATTGTTTCAATGAGTTCTTCCAAGGAAATGCCTAGATCGAATGCTTCTTTGAGCACATAAAAAGCGTTTTGAAGGCTCAAACGAACCGATTCATCTTTGTGAATTCTTTCACAAGCCAGTTGGATTGCTGCTTTGTTCATAGGGTATTCTCCGTATGTAAGTACTGTTTCAAACAAGAGTTGAGTTGTCTGCTGAATGATATGCAGGCGTAGTCCGAAAAAACCGGACTAACGTTCTGGTTAGTGGTTAGGCCATGAAGAATGCGCAGCCAAAGGCATCACTCAGTATTGGTTGGTGTTGCAATTGTTGCTGATTGGGTTTGAAGTCGTGATTGGTCAGCGCATGAAACGAACGCATCACAATAGTTGGGAAGGGAACAGTGAGGTAGCATACCTTAGGGATGAGCTCGTTGGCGTCGGTTAGACTCATGAGCACATATTCGCCTTGTTGCAACTGCACAAAGAAACGGTGGCGTAGTCCGAAAAATCCGGACTATGGGGTGTCGGGCTGTTGCGAACCTGTGCTTTTAGGTGTATGTACTTGCGCTAGTGTTGTGGCGCGATCGTGAATAGTCTCAATAAGTTCCCGTGGGGCCAATACTTCAATGACACCGCCCCAACCCAATATCCAGGCATACAGCTCATTGTTGAGTGGCAAGGTGAAGTTGAGGCGAATACCATTTTGAACTTCTTGAATCGCATCTTGCGTTTGTCCTGGGTACCATGTGCGGTTCTTAAAGTGGTGTGCATGTTCCTTCGCAACAAACAATGTAACATCGCGCACTTCGCCATCGGTAATGCCAAAACGTCCAGCCAACGGGTTGTCATAACTCGCCAGAACTGTAGCCGTGAGTTGTGTTTTTATGCCAGGGACTCTTGTGAATGACTCAACACGTTCAAGTTGGAACGCATAGACGTTGTCATTGGCTGAGGCATTGTGAAACAACAGGTACAAAGCGCCATTGTGGTGCACAAGTTGCAAACAGAAACCATTGTATGTGTTTGTGTTGCCAGTATAGCTCAAGTAATGGATCTCTACTTCTGTGCGATTATTGATGTAGCCAAGTATCTCGTTGATAAGCTCTACCTTTGGAGTGTAGTCGATGTGCCCACCAGAATTCAATGTAAAGAGTTGCTTTACTGCTTCAGTCTCAGTGGCAACATCTACCGATTGGGCCAGCCAAGGTAGTGAGGCAATGTGATTGCGCAGCACGAGTGCTGCAGCAGAGTTGGCTCTCAATACTTCCATCAGCTTTAAGTAAGGTTGTTCGGTAACCACATATTTATAAGGCTTAGGTGGGCCATAACAAGTCATGGGATAGCGTTCATCCTTGCTCAAACTATTGAGGAGATCACGTAAACCCCGTATGCTTGGAGGTAGCCAATGGGATTCAGCAAATTCTTCTATGTTCGTGTACTTGGTATCAAGCACAAAAGCTTTTTCTAGCCAATCCGCTTCCTCAGGTGTCGGTTTCAATTTTTCCCGAACTTGTTTGACTGTGTATGCCTCGTTTACTGCCATACTGGCAAAAATTCGTTGGTGCCGATCGGAAAATCCACTTCGATTTATTGTTTTCTTTTCACTCATGTTGACTTCGAAGTCCGGTTTTTTCGGACTAACCCTTCCGTAATTGATTTCAGAAAACGCAACACATTTATTCATTACTGGAGTTGTTATGAAAAACAACAACATCAATTGCCCCGAGTGCGGAAGTGAAATCTCAGCAGAGTACATCGCACAACACATCGATATCAACAAGCTTGCAGAAACCGAAGTTGCTGCTGCCGTAGCCAAGGCGCGAGCAGAAGAAACTGCGAAACATGCAGCCGCACAGAAACAGCTGGAAGTTAAAGAGGCCGCGCTGAAGAAGCAAGCCGAAGACATGAAAACGCAGCTCGACCAAGAAGTTGAGAAGCAGCTGCAAACCAAGCTCAAAAGTGAGCAACGCAAGCTCGAGAAAAATCTCAAGAAAAAGCTCACGGCTGAGATGTCGGAAGCCAATGCCGAGCGCGACAAGGAGCTCAAAGAACTCAGCGCACAGCTCAAGAAGTCGAAAGGACTCGAAGCCAAGCTCAAGCGCATTGAGCGCGAGAAGGAAAACATGCAGGCCGATCTTGAGCTTGAGATGGAGAACCGTTTGGCCGAGCAGCTTAAAAAGGAAGCCGCCGAGGTGGCCAAGCGCAAAGAGGCCGAGTACAGCTTGAAGCTCAAGGAAAGCGACGAACGCAACAAGAAGTACCAGGAGCAGATCGCCGCGCTGAAACGTCAATCCGACCTCGGCGTCGCCCGCACGCAAGGGAACATTCAGGAAAACTACATTGCTGAGACGCTGCAGCAGG
>JAUHYX010000293.1 GCA_030426285.1 bacterium | reverse complement strand
CTATTTACTTGAAGACAATCTCCTTATTGATGCTCCGTACAAAAAGTACGTTGACAGTGTGGCCTTCATTGCACATGGCAATGCAACTGTTGCAGATGTGTGTGTAGATACTGTTGTACTGACAAATTTTGACCTTCAAAATGGTGATTTTGGTACACACATCATTGAGACTCATTATGACATACGAAATTCTTATGCATTAACTGGGCACAACACGTCTATGGCCGTCATTGAATACAGTCAAATAGATGGGAGGCGTCAAATTGAGATACGCAATGCTAAGAGCAATTCAATTCGCTACAATACTACCCTATTGTATACAGGTCCGAGCAACAACAACGACACAACAGTACTTGTACGGGCAATTTTGCGCAACACGCATGGCATAGTACAAACGTATAGCATGTATGTTGTCGGACTAGATGACAATGTAAGTGACGATGTCCTACGTCTGGAGCCAGTTCGCAGCGTAAGTGTACTGAAAGACTCGACCTTCCTAGTGTATGATTTTGTGCTAAACACAGAACGCCACTACATGTTTGACGGTGAAGCAAATTGGAACGTGAGAGTAATTGACGCCCCTACAATGTCACCAATGAGATCAATTCACTATCAATCTACTCAATGGGCGGTCTGGAGACAGACTTCTAGAGGGGAACGTGAAATACAAATAAGCGAAGGAAACATTGTAAGGAGCATAGGAGACGAAGACGAAGGCTACGCTAAAATGTACTACGACGAAGAGAAGCTAGAATCGTGTACCATCGGCACTCTCTCTCCAAAAGAATTCCCTGGTAAATATGTATATGATGTGTATCCGACCGAAGATCGCAAACTTGTCGGTTGGGATGAAATCTGGGTAGACCGCAAAAACAATTCCAGTGTCACAACACTTGATATGTCTGACTGTGCCATTCAGATGAGTAATGATGATATCATCGACACACTGCAATATGGCGAGAGTTCTACGTATACAATGTTGTTCAGGAATGCATCACCAGGCACTCCCATTTGTATCGACTCAATTAAATTGTTGGCTGAAAGTGAGATCATTACAATTGTAGACAGAGAACAGTTTCGAGATGTTCTTTTGCAGGCATACGACACCCTCAACATTGAATTGTCCGTGAATGCTCCGCAGACTTTGTACACAAATGCAACGGTTCAAATTTTCCACAATGGCTGCAACCAGCAAAATTCCTTCGGAAAACTGCACATAACAACATTGGGCATTCCAGAGGGTTGCACATTGTCCATCCCCGATTCAGTCACGATTGTTTCAGGTGATTCTGACTGGTCATACGAGTACGTGTATATCATCAATCAAGGGACTTCACTTGCGTATGTTGATTCGATTGAACTAGAGACATTTGGCAGCGCAATATCAATCGTTCATCCACTCAATCTAAAGCGCACTAGGTTGTTTCCTGGCGACAGTTTGCGAATCACACTTGAGTACGACATAAAAGAAGCAAAAGAAGATAGCGCAATTCTCAAGGTGTTTAGTTCGTGTAAAGAGTCATCCTTCATTGTACAAGTGTATGCTCAGCGAGGTATTATTGGAAGCTCACCAGATGAACCGGTTGTTGTTGGACGAATTGCACCGCATCCGGTTACTGGTCGTTCATACCTGCAAGTATCACCCGTTCCAATAGGTGAAACACAGATACGTTGGTACTCTGCGATAGGCTCTCATGTTGAGACAAAAACTCTCGCACAGTGGCCAACTACCGGCATTTTGACACCTCCAAATCTTCGTCCTGGATTGTGGTTTGCTAGAGTAACAACGAGGGCAGGTGTCACAACAATTCCATTCATCGCTGAGTAGAGGATGGGAATCATGAAAAATCTAACAATAACACTCATAGCAAGCTTCTTTGCAACCGTCCTCTGTGTTCAAGCACAAATTTCCATGGACAATGATCGTGAGCGGTTCTTTTATCCGTATACCAATGATGTTGGAAAAGACTTCTTGTTTGCGTTTCCGCCAGTTCTACAAGCCAGCGACACAGCCACGTATGAATATGGCATTGATGTCTACTCTGTTAGCAGTCAAAATGTCTCGGTTGCTGTACCAAGCTCTAACTTTGAGCAAACGTATTCTGTAGAATCTGGAAAGCCTCTACGTATTCAATTGCCTGCTGAACGAGTGCGTTTCTTCTCGCATAGAAACGATGGTGATCTGCACAAAGATTCGGTGTATGTTGACAAGGCCATTGACATTTCAGCTGATATAGGTATTCGCGCCGTAGCATGGTATCGTGTTGGAAGCATGTACTCACAATTTCAATTGACGCCCAATGAACTCGTGAGCAAGCAGTTCATTGTCTCAACACTTCCTGAAAGCACCGTTCATGTGGAGCAACAACAATATCGACTGCCATCTCAAATTTCGGTTGTCGCTATGAGAGATTCAACAGATGTGCGAGTGCTTGTTGGTGGGTATGATGACGCTACTACAAGTGGAGGTGCACAACGGGGTGAAACAGTAACGTACCTACTTGATCGCGGTGATGTATTCACATTTACATCGGGTGAACTTGGCACGCAGCTTTCGGGTACACGGATTATTGGTAGCAAGCCGCTAGCTGTGTTTTCAACTTGTTATTCACAGCACAATACATCTCTCGGAGAAGTTGATATCGCGACTGTACAACTCGAGGGTCACTGGAACACTGAAGATGTATTTGTTGATGTTCCCTATCGACAACATGCAGATTCCCTGACATATGTAGTTCACGGAAGTTTGCAGTCAGGAGTAGTGTGCGTTGATGAACTGCCAACCGATTCACCCGACGAAGCTAACGGTCTGATTGGAACTACCATTCTTTCGTTTGAGAGTCGCAACGACCGTGTCATCGAGGTATCAGGTGTATATGCGCAAGGTGTTGTGTACGAGTCGAAGCGGTCTGGATCTTCGCGTTCTTTGGAAGCGCGCCAACTACAACGAGTGACCGCTGGATTGCGGTTGACAGTGGTGCAAACTGGTCCGGCAACCGACTCGGACTCCACTGTCACACTGCGAGCAATTGTCAATAAATCTGTCAACTCTGCTACAGATGACCATGTGTATTTTTTCGAATCTGACAAAACTGAACACTGGCAATCAATCGTTCGTGCAGATACTGTGAGGACTTTCAACGTTGGAAAAAATTTCACGGGCGAAGTTGTAGACTTCC
>JAUHYX010000292.1 GCA_030426285.1 bacterium | reverse complement strand
AGACGATGCTGGACAACCTGGCTCAGTGCAAGACGGTGCAACAATTGCCTACGACGACGCTGCGCAAGAGGGGCCAGAGTATAATCGATTGGGCCTAGGTACACCTCACTATCTATCGAGAGTCCCTATGGCATGGGAGATGACTCAAGGTTCAAAAGACGAAGTTGTCCTATTGCTTGAAGGGAAAGAAAATGCTTCTGAGATGCATCAACATGAGGATGTGTTTAACAACTACATTCCCCTGGACGAATTTGATGATGACGAGTTCTCAGGTCAATTTCACAAATTCCTCAATGGTGTACATCCTACCCAAGTAGGATATGCTGCCGTTGGGATTGATGAAAATGGAGTTGGATTCAGTGGTGCAGCGCCAAAGTCGAAATTTGCTGTAAGCGAGTACGCAGTTAATCCAGCTTTAGTCGATATAGATGGAAAGAACTCAGTTGTTTCTCCTCCAAGTGTTGTTAACATTTCTCTTTGGAACAAACAAAGACAACATCCTGGAAACAAATCAACAGCACAAATAGCAATGGAATCCGGAATATTTGTCGTAGCGTCAGGCGCAGTTCGGGAAGAAGAATTCTCAGTCTATATGATCCCGGAAGTAACTAGCGCTACGAAAGTTGTGGCTTATGTCAACAGGATTTCAGGCGAGATTGAGCAAAAAAATAAGGAGACGTTTGAATATCGCTGGCCACGTTTCTTATCACCCATACAGCCTGCATCGCACATTATTTATGATGCTGTAGAGGTTGGCAATGGCGACTATTCAAGTGTTACGAAACCACTTGCTGTGGGATTGGTTAGATACGATGCGGAAGGAAATCCATACTATGTCGAAACACACACCTATTCCGGGTCTAATCTTAAGTTTTCCACAACACTCTCAGAACGAGAAAATACCATGGTGGACCTAGTTTCTCCCTATGGATATACACTCGTTCCTTCTTGGAATAAAATAAGTGAAAATGAGGTTGACTTTTCAGACAACAACCTCTACAAAGTAGACAATGGGACCGTATCTCAAGCGACTGGTTTCGTTTCTGGCATATCATTGCTTGTTAAACGATTCTATGGCTCACCTCATTCTGGAGCTACTGCCTATCTTAACCAGCAAGAGATGTACAATATAATGACCTATACAGCCACAAAGGTAGATGACTTCCCACTCGCGGGACATGGTCACACAGACAACAATCGAAACCCAATTGCACAAGTGATTGAATGGAATAACACAGATGGTTCTCCAGACAAGATCAAGGATTACTTTTATGACACAGGAGACACATATCCATCTGTGTTGACCCCTCAGTATGAGATTCAAGCCAATGACAATCTTAAGCGGTCTTGGGCACAGAGAATGGGGTTTGGCATGGTTAATGCATTTAGAGCGGTTGCACATGCCGTAACGAGCAAGGCACCTCACACAATTAACTCGAAGAGTGACGTTGTGTTCTCAGCAGGACAAGAAGTTGACGGTATCAAGTTCACCCATTTCGGTTCGAAAATTGAGCTCGTAGAAGGACAACTTGGGGAGGACGACGATTTCGGTATTCCTTTCGAAGATAGAGGAAGAGGTCTTGGAGCAAATGAAGTTGTAAGTGTTCTCGAGTATGGAGGTGTAGACCTCCCGGGTTCAGATGGGTTACCTTTGTCAGCAGCGATCCACAATAACCAGGGTGTGACAATCATTGGCGATCTAGTCATTCTTGATGTAGATAAGAATTGCTGTGCCGTAATAGATGGTATTTTTAAGACTGATGACGGAAACGGTCAAGCAAAGATACGCTCCAAAAGTGTGTCTAGCTTAGCGAACCAACCGGGCCGCATCCTTGCCACAGGATTTATGCAGAATGTATCTCTAGAAGGTTGGGTCAAACTTGATGACCTACACTACTTTGCCTCAAGTGGAGTTAACCCCGAGATTACTATTCAAGACCTTGAGTCCAATGCTGTAGAAACATCGTCAGAAGTGTATGGTCATTTGGAAATGGGAGAAGGTACAAGTATCAAGGTCAACGATGGCGGAACACTTAAGGTCATGCCAGGTGGACAGATCTCTCTAGTGGAAGCAGACCAGCTTGTTGTAAAGGAAGGTGGAACGCTGATTCTTGAGTACCCTTCAATTATTGAAGGTGGGGGCATCAAGGTCGAGGCCGGTGGAAAATTAATTGTCAAGAGTAAACCCAACAACAAGAGAATTTGGAGGACTGAGATTGGTTCAGATGTTGTTGTGGAAGGGAGACTTGGAAAAACATCAGGAACCGTCGACGGAGTCTTGGAAATAGAGCCATCAGCTTTTGTAAGTATTAAGTCGTTCAAGATCGAGGGAGCTTTGACAATGGGAAAAGGTTCTCATTTGGAATTGCCGACCGAAAGAGGGACAGTCCTTCGAGATCAAGTGATGGAATCTTCTTATTTGATTTCTGGAAGCCTGCACGTTACTGGTGGAGCAATCGACGGCGAAGAAGCTCACATCTCCTCTAAACTTAATCGACTGCCAATTACGAGAGGGCATGGTGAAGGCTTTTACTCAAAGTGGACTGAAACCGTGCAAGAAGCATTTATTGACTTCCAAGGAATGTCATCCCACGATAGAACGCAGTTGGCTTTAGGGGGTGAAATTGGTGAGTCAACATTGAGTCTCCAGCATGTCGCTATTGAAGACGTTTACATCACAGCTGTTGATGTCGAAGTAGAATTATGCGACCACGTAACCTTTACAGGACACCATGATTACTTATTCGAAGCAGAAAAAGTAGCATTCCTTGCATTGTATTCGAAAACAACCAACCCTGACTACGATGCACAATATGCGGAGGTCACAAGCTGCAAATTTAAGAATGAATCCGAGTTTGACCGCCCACTTAAAGACCGAGAAAAGGAATACCAGATAACCGGAGTACTTGCAGACAACATGAGATATGTTGAAGTCCAAGACAGCGAGTTTTTTTGGCTAAACAAGGGCGTCGCCGGTACGAATGGTGGCGTGGTCAGAGTAGAGGGCTGTAAGTTTGAAGACATGAGGTTTGGACTTGAGATGCTAAACACTGCCAATTCAATTGAATGCGGGAACTACCACTATCAGACGAGAACAGGCAATAAGCAATCAAGTGGATTTACACGGGTAGGTAGTACCAAATATGAGGATGTCAAAGAAGGAATCTACATCGATGGTGCAAGTACTGCTAGAGTA
>JAUHYX010000291.1 GCA_030426285.1 bacterium | reverse complement strand
TACTTTGTGCCAACAAACGACAAAGAACTGCAGCGTATGAGTGCAGGAAGAGTAGACAAAGTGTCCAAAAAGAAGTGAAATTCTATGTTGACCATATTCTGTTGAAAAGTGATTGTGTGGCCATGTCCACTTTTGAAGAGTCCCAAAATCGGCGTGTTTGTCACAATGTGGTTTAGTGGAATTGGTTTTGCGTCTTTTTCTGCCAAAGATCTGATTCCATGGGGTGCAAATTACGGTCCCATGGTCGAGCAAGGCGAATGGTGGCGCCTGTTCACTTTTATGTTCGTGCATGGCGGGATCATGCATGTTCTTGTAAACATGTATGGACTCGTACTTGCAGGTCCTATGTTAGAGAGTCATCTGGGTAGATCTAAGTACGTCATCGCCTATATTTGTACAGGGTTTTGCGCTAGTGTAGTGAGCTTATGGTGGAACGATGGCGTTGTGAGTGTAGGGGCATCCGGTGCAATTTTTGGACTGTATGGGGTAGTGTTGACATTTTGGTGGTCAAAACGAGTATTCGGTGAATCATACAAGTCATTGGTACACTTGGTGGGAATTTTTGTTGGTGTGTCATTTCTCGGAATGTTCAAGAGTGGTATTGATCATGCCGGGCATATTGGCGGGTTGCTTAGCGGAATGGTAGTTGGACTTGTGTTCTCTTGTACCCTAGAAAGGGACAAAACTACACGAATTTTCGAATGTTCATCATGAGGCCCAAGTGGATGCCTTCGTGATAGTTGTTGAATTCTAATGCATCTACAAGTGAGCTCAAGTGAAAACCGGTGCCAGTTTGACGTTCTTTGTATGTACTGAATACGCCATTTTGCAAGTCGATTTCAGTTTTTTCGACAAGCGAATTCAATAGGTGTTTCAGCTCGAGTACTTCAGCTGCTGTGGTCTGTTCAGTTGGTGTGGTGCCAGGTTTGTATTGGTCAAACAGTTCTTTTGTAACATACCCTAATTGACCTGAGCCAAGATACACGAGTCCTTGCTGCGCGACAATGATGTGCCCAATGTTCCAAATAAGATTATTGCTAAATCCATCTGGAACAATATTGAGCTGGTCCAATGAAAAGTCGTCAAAGAACTGCTCATACATTTTGCGACTAGTTTTCCACGTTTTTAGGAGCGATTGAAGTTCTAAGTAGGAAGGTGTCATAGGATCAACGATTAATGTTGTGAGGCAAAGACGTTTCGAACAGATCAGACGAATGAAAGACGAGAATAACGCATGCGATACTTACTCTTGTACGCCCAATTGACGCCATAAACCAGGGGTGTTACGGGTGGCGTATATGCTGAGAAGGGAGTCGACCATGCGGACGCGGTGAGGACGGTCGATGCGGCGATATGCTTCTGAAAGGAGCATGGCTATGCGGGCTCGCGTGGCGTAGCGAACTGGGAGATTCTGCATCTGTAGCCAAATTTGTTGCTCGAATGGACGCAACAACAACTGTGCTGTGCGCCACGGATTGCGGTCCATCGCTTGTTCTGCTTCTTCGACCAACGACAATATTGTTGAATCCACAGCTGTGCCAATACCGGCATGTTCGGTAATCACATTGTGTACCGAATCCATGAATTTGTGATCGTTGAAGTCAAAGGCGGTGAAGTTGATGTTTATGCGTGGACGCATGCGCACAACTATCTCGCCGTTTTCATGCATGAGCGCTTGTACAAGTGTGTCTCGCAAGTTCTGCGCCTGTTCAGAGTTCAACGATGTTTCAGCAATCATGAGTCCAGCGACTATTAATCCATCGCCTGTTGATCCGGTGATGCGAGGTGCGTAACGAGCTAAATTCTGAGCAATGAACTGCCCTTGATTGTACGTACGCTGGTAGTCAGATCCCTTGAAGATTTTGCGCGATCGCAATATTCGCAGTGTCGCATCCGGTTGCTCATATCCTAATATTTCTAACAAGCCCATAGCCTGAGAGAAATCAATTTCAACATAATGCTGAATCGTGTCGAGTTCGCATACCTCGGTCATGGCTCGCAACCATGCACCACGCCCCTTGCGCGACCGTACATTTGAGATGATGTTGTAATGACTCATTGTGTCCGCAAAGCCAGCTTTGGCGCGCGTGTCACGAGGTACGGAAATCACCTCAACCACATTGTGCTCAGGTAGTATTGAGATGACATGGTTGGCGTCGGCATGAGAGGTGCGCGTTCCCATGCGGTTGTCTACGCCACAAATGGCAACGTTGATGCGACGCGAATTGCTGTCTACTTTCAAAAAATCCGCCCGCGGATCAATGATGATCCCTGGCTCAGGATTAGCTACGCGGTACAGTTGACTAAACGAGCTGTCAACGGTTCCCGCGATATACGATGCAGGTACTACATGCACTTTGTTGGCGGGACCAACAAGCGTACATGCTGTGACGAAGAACGCCATCCACATCATATGTTTGAAGCTAAACAAACGCATACGTACTGTGCAATCAAAACTCCTTGCGTTTAAATACTAGCAAGCACAATGCCAAGTTAACGAGGCAAAAAATGCAGAGCTGAATGATTGCTGTCCAAGGTTCTGCCGCATTGCCATTCAAGAACTGAGAAAGGCTGTCAAGAATGCCCTCTATATGCGGAAATGTCCAGTAAAACCCGTCTACAATCGCACGCCCGAAATCACCCTTGATAAACGAGTAAAACATAGTTTCGCGGCTATAGAGCATCGCGCTTAGGGCAATCATAACGTAGACAACCATGATGCCAACGGCGGCAGACCGCGTCAACAAAGCCATGAGAGAGGTAAAGCAAAACACTGCTGCAAAACAGAAGATTGCGGCAGGTATGAGTATCAAGAATTCTGGCAACCACATGCTCGAGAACACACCGATAACTGCCCAAACGGCGAGTAAGATTGTTGTCATCAAACTACCGTACAACACCATCCCACCAGCGAGCTTGCCGCCGAGTAGGGTGGCGCGCGAAATTGGCTTGGAGAGATACAGTTCTATGAGTCCGCGCTCGAGCATCGAAGGAATTATACTGCCGGTCACAAACACGCCAATGATGATTGAAGGGTAAAACAGTACGGCCAAATTGACCTTGTACCAGTTCATGGCATACGTTTCTAGGGCCATCCCAGTGATATCTCCGAAATCATCAACAAGACTCTGCGCATCAGCAACAGTGTCCGTGGTATACATGCCGTACAGAATGTTGAGTCCAACTGCCAATACGC
>JAUHYX010000290.1 GCA_030426285.1 bacterium | reverse complement strand
GCGCTTCTTTGTAGTGGCCAGCATCAAACAGTCCCACAGCTTCTCGGTACTTCCATTCGGTGGAAATCTTGTTGCGATAATCAGCAGATTGCTTCCATGTTCCCAAGTCGCGAAACATCACCATCGCTTTGTCGAGATCGCCAGTTTCAAATTGCTCTACAGCTGCTGCGTAGTATGAATCTGTTTTGTCGAACACTTCTTGTTGACGGGACAACAGGCCGGATGCATCAATGATATTCAAATTGCGCGCTCTCGCGGCTGCGTCGATTTCAGCAATGCTGTATCGACCTTTGAACACTTGCTCAAGGAGCTGACCGTACCTGTTATTGCTGAGCAAGTAATCAATATCGCCTTCTGCTTTGCGGATCGACTCGTTTGCGTAGCGAATGGCATACGATCGGGCTTCATCGTCGTCTGCATCATCGTCATACGCTTTCAAGGCGATGTAAAAGGCACCGGGGGCACCGTGCACATTATACGCATCGCGTACTTCTGATTCCAGTGACGCACAAGCTGTAGCAACAACGAGTGTCGCTACGAACAGCAACAACTTTGAGCTCCAGCGGCTTTGCGCAGAGCTGAACGTCCTTCTTTCCATGAAAAATATCCTATAATCAAGACTCCTGCTACTTCGAACAGGCCAGTGTGAAAGAGCTCATATAATAGTGACGATGCCAACAGGCTATAGCTCAAGTACATGCACATACGCGTGCAATGCGCGTCAGCTATCAGCGCTTGAGACCCAATAATGCCGCCAGCTTTCAGCTTCAACGTCATTAACAACCACATTGTTGCAATAGACAGTGCCGCGACGACAATCCCAACTACGGTTGTTTCCGGTTTGTGCCCTGAAATCAACATCAGAACCGCTGAGGCAATCATACCTACGGCCAAGATATAAAAAGCATATCCGGTGATCGACAAGGCTCTTCGTTCAAACTGGTCGCGGCTAGATTCTGGTGCAGCGGCGTAATCAGTACGAAAGAGCATGTGCAACACACCAACGCCGGACATCACCTCAACTGCGGAGTCGAGTCCAAACCCAAATAGCGCAATCGTTTCGTCGGACGCACCAAAATACATGGAAACGCCGCTTTCTACGACATTATAAACAACTGTGAGTACTGCTAGAATTTTGGCGTACCCAACCCATTTTGTGGCTTCATTTGACAAGGTTTGACTTGCTTCCATACTAACTCCTTACTGAACGCTGTACAACCGGTGCACTAGTTCTGAAGCGTCAACAAACTGATCTAACGACTGTGAGTCTTGCTTGTTGCCCTGCCCACTCCGTTGTTGCAACACTTCATCAAACACGTTCACCAAACTAACGACATCTCCGGAGCAAAACAAATACGGTGATTCACCTCTGGGTACAGCGTCGGATGCAATACAGTCTATATTCAGCAACTCAGCCTCTTTTACTGTCAACGAGGGACCGCCATCGTCTCTCGTTAATCTTAAGGATATATCGGCATTGGCCAGTACTGGAGCAAAAAATTCGCCAAACCCGTTGAGTAGCATCACGTTTTTAGAATCTTGCAATTGCTGGATCATTGGCAGACTTCTGTCATCGTGGTCGCTGGTTGCAAACACAACAGTGAATCCAACACTGGGATGGTGGTGCTGACAGTGCCGCACAAGCTCTAATAGAAGATCTTCTCCATATAATGGCTCGTCGTTCCACAGCGAAGAACGGTATGCATTGAACACCACATTTGTGGAATATCTCGATATGAAAGCTTTGATACGCTCGGGCATGTCAGCATTCATTTCGAGCTGAGAGAATGGCAAAAAAGAGGGTACAACTACTGTATGCTTAATACTGGGAAACAGAGCCTGCAAACGACTGTTCATTTCAGACGAAATACACACCACTCGTTTCGCGTGAGACAACGCGAATTTCCAACACCGCTGTTGCCAGGAAGGCGTGGCACTATCGACACGAAAGCTGTGAAGCGTAAACACATAGTTTTGTCTTCGCAGCAAGCACCAACAAGCTACCAGAAAGGCCTTTTTCCAATCTCGCTCGTCAGTATGATAGTGCAGCACACGAGCACCTCGCAATAGACGCCAAAGCCCGGCGATAGAAAAGACCTTTTGTACATTCAGCCCAATTATGCCGGTAAATGACAACGATACAGCGCGGTCGCCGAGAATACTCGACAATCGCAAAAGGTGTATCGACACTCCTCCAATTGGTTTTGGGAAATGTCCGAGCAGCAAAACTTCGGGTTTCATAAGGCAAACATACGCATTCAACTCTTAGTGTCGAATCTCAATGTGCACACTGCGCCTATCTCCACGACTTGTTATGGCACTTAATGTGTACGACCCAGGTGACGCAAGTATAGGTTGTTCATGGCGGCCATTGGTCACACCAATACACTGATCGTTGAGGTGCCAGAATACAGTTGACGACTTGCCAAGACCTATCACCTTCGCAACTGCCGGCTGGCGCTCATTGTCAAACTCAACCGGTAGGTGTATAATGTCACCCTCTTCGGGATATACAAACTGCATTGTTGACTCAGCTTGACTTCGACTAGCTCGCAAGGGATGAAAACCGCGATAACCAGGATTGTGTTGCCTATAGAACCACTCAATTTTTGCTGGTAACACAAATGCTGTGTCTGCAACTGCGGCAACAAATTCACTGTCTTCACTCGTGACGCGGTAGCTTCTTGTGGTATCGAGCAACTGCACAGTGCAATATGTACAAACAGCTGTGTTGCGTGCATGAACAGAACTGTACACCTCACGGATATTGTTGCACGTTGGACTTGCGATGAGCCCAGACTCGGCACATGTGCGCACCTGCTGCATGTTCCCTGCAGGAACATTGAACCACGATGTGGGCGGAAGGGCATTGAGTACACTAAACAATAACGGTGCAGCTACACCATAGCCTGTTAGCCCTGCACGCCCCTCACCGGCCGCATTGCCGACCCACACAACAACTGTGTATTCCGGTGTTATTGCTACACTCCAAGCATCGCGCAAGCCATAACTTGTACCGGTCTTCCATGCAACATTGCGAGGAGCTGTAAACGCTTGCCAATTGCCTGAAAGGGAAGGACGTTCCACTTTTGTCATTGCCTGCAATGTTGCATACGAGGCACCTGGCGAAGCAATAGGTGTAAATTCCTGTCGGCTTGTAGATTCTGAAAGATAACCCATGGAAAACGCTACGGGAGACAC
>JAUHYX010000051.1 GCA_030426285.1 bacterium | reverse complement strand
CCGCAAACGCACATGTATACGCGCCAACGATAAGGTCTTCGTAGCCCATGTCGTACAACAAGGCAACTCCAAAGAGCAACGTCAATGCTGTGTTAGAAAGCGCTTCAATTGCGTCAAAATGCGTGTACGTGTCGGGATGCTTGCGGATGACGATGATACCCCGTGCAAGAAACACACAAAAAAAGGCCACAACAAACATCAACACAAGCATTTCCGTGTTTGGCTGCATGCGACCTATTATCCACGATATTGCGATGATCCAAGTCGCATAAAACGACGTGCGGTTGAGGTTCACCCACTTGGCTTTTAATGCAATTGTCGTAGTACCAATGTTCAGTACAATTAGGTAAGAAAACAGCACCTCATATTGACCTTGACCTGAGCTCAAAAGGAATGGTATGAGATACGAGCCGACCAGTCCCAAGAAAGCAATGACCTGTTTATTGTAGGCCAGCGAACTAACCACCGTGAGGGCAGTGAACACAAACATTAACAAGAATGTGGGGACTACGGGGATCAGGTCGTAAAGTGTGTGGGCTGTGTACGTGACAATGAACCAGGTAGCCATAGCACCCGAGAACAACGAAGCACTGAGTTGTGGCATGTTGTCGCGAACTTTCTTGGCCGCAGCAATGAATCCCGCACCGAGCACATATCCAAGCACAATGCGCATGGCCGGGCTGATCATATTATTGTCAATTACGTACTTCACGCCAATAGTCACACCAACCAGCATGACAATCACGCCCAACACGCCTGCAACTTTTTGTCCAGAAAACTCCGGTGCTACCGGCTCCTTGCGTCTGCGTTTCTTTGGCAGTGCAGATGACTTTTTGCTAGGCTTAGAACCGGGCGCAACATACATCTTCCTTTGCTGCTCGGACTCATCAGTGGAATCTACAACCTCTTCTGTGTTTGCAATTTCCTTCTGCTTGTGTTCCTCAGGCAAATGCATAGTCGTTTCGTCAGCGAGCAGTTGTCCCGAGGCGGATTCAGCTTCTTCGGTCCTAAGCAGTTCCGCAAGGTGTTCTTGAATATCATCGAGTTCGCGCTTCAGAATACTCTGACGTTTGTGAAGTTTCTGAACGCGCTCCTCGAGCTGGGCAATGTTATTCTTTTTCAAGGAGGACAAAGTTGTGCACCACAGATAGTTGAAGGAATGGGGTTAAGATAGTGATAACAGATGTAACTTGTATTGGTGGATGTGTTGATGAAGTGCTCCTTTGGGTGTCAGGTCGGAACTACACAGGGCAGCTTGAGACAAATGACACATTGATCTCGCGATTCATTTCGCGTATCTTTCACATAGTTCATAGCCACAAGTACACCTTTGTTCATGATTCAAGAACTTATAGAAGCGTTCAGCCGGTTTAAATTTCTTAAGCTGCAAGACTTTGTTTCGCTCTTTGGAATCAGCTCTTTTATGGATTTCAAAAAGGGAGAGTTTCTGGCAGAAGAAGGGGAGAAGTGCCAAAACGTATATCTCATTCGAGAAGGAATTGTGAGAACCTATGTGATGACGCCGGCGGGAGAAGCGCGTACAATCAGACTAGCCAGAGAGGGTGACTTTTCTACGGCAAACCAGAGTTTTCTCTATGGGCTACCGTCAACCGAAAATCTAGAAGCACTACTCGATTGTAAGGTTATTGCCGTCAACATTGAAAAACTGCGGGAACTCGAGAAAGAGAATGTTCGCATTCTCAGGGTGAGTCATGAAGGTCTAAAGGAAGCATTTAGCGAGATAGTCGGTAGAATCGAGATGTTTACTACACTCACTCCCGAGCAGCACTACAGTAAGTTGTTGGAGGAATCTCCTGATCTCATTCAACGGGTACCGCAGAAATACCTCGCTTCATACTTAGGTATCACCACAGTCTCACTTTCGCGCATACGCAACAGGAAGCAATAGCATTTATTAACAAATGTTATTTCTGCTCTGTTCACTACCATCTAAGTTTGTTGACATCGGTTCACAACGAATTTCTTCAAACCTTTAAGATACGCGCCATGAACACAATCATCATTGATGTCCGATCAAAAAGAGAATTTTCAGAAGCTACCTACCCTGGTGCAGTGAATGTACCTTCTTCAGACTTTGACATTCAACGATTTGAGCGATTCAGAGATAATCACATCGCACTGTTGTGCAATAGTGGTAGTAGAGCTGAAAAAGTTCAGAAGAAGTTGCTGAATGCCGGATTTAAGAGCGTTTCACTACTTGAAATTCACATGGATCACCTCTCTACAGCAACAGAAACTGTAGATACAAGGTGGACTGTTGACCGACAGTTTCGCTTGGTAATGGGAGTGTTTATTGGAGTTGGGATTCTTATGAATCTATTTGTCAATGTTGAGGTCTCAATCGTGCTGTTGTCAGTACTCTTTTGTGGGTTAACGTATTCTTCGATTACTGATACATGCTATCTAAAACAACTTATTGCTGCTATGCCTTGGAACGAACAGCCTACCTGTACTCCAAACACTGCGCGGTCTGGTAGCGCTTTGCTGGCTCAATAATCCACCTAAAAAGCAAAGTCCGCTACACGGAAAGTGTAGCGGACTTTAATTGACTTCTGCTGCCCTCGGAACAACACATAAACAGCACATGCTTGCCTCAAGATGACAGAAACTGTGCTTTGTCATCAGACACATTCTTTGTTGTGCTATCACATGATGGGGGGAGAGATCGCTAACCTTGACTATGCAAATATGAATAACTATTTTGTCGGATATAAACGACGTAAATAGTAAGAAATTGGCATAATGAAGGAAATAACCGACACAGAGTTGTATGCTATGAATGATGACGCAGTTATCACCATGATCGGTGCATTTGTACGACATCATCGATTGGAACAAGACCTTTCGCAGCAGACTCTTGCTGACAGGGCTGGAATTCACCGTTCAACACTCGCTGATGTTGAGAATGGAAAGCGTTGTCACATCGTAACGCTTATACAATTGTTACGGGTTCTCAATCGGCTAGATGTTTTTAAGTCTTTTCAAGTAAATCGGCAACTTAGCCCAATGGCAATTGCTAAACTTGAGCTTCAACAGCGAAAACGAGCCTCGCGAACCAATCAAGAGTCATCTGATAAAGAGCACGAGTGGTAACGATGAATGCGGCATTTGTACAAATTTGGGATCACAGGGTAGGTGCTGTTGTATGGAACGAAAATCGAGGCATCGCCAGCTTTGAGTACGATAGAGATTTTCGCAATCTAGGACTTGAAGTTGCTCCACTAACCATGCCATTGCAGAGCAGTAAACGTATTTTCGAGTTTGTAGAAACACGCGGTAACCTAGCATTTAAAGGACTTCCCGGTTTATTGGCTGATACCCTTCCCGACAAGTACGGAAACGCATTGATAAATGCTTGGCTCGTGCAACAAGGCAGGCCTTCTGATAGTCTGAACCCTGTTGAAACGCTTTGTTTCATCGGAGCACGTGGTATGGGTGCATTGGAGTTTGAACCGGCGATGAATAGTGGTGCAGATCACGCTACATCGTTAGAATTAAATGGACTTGTCGACATTGCCCAGAAAATTCTATCCGACAGAGAAGAGTTTGCGACAGATCTAAATGATAGTGAAGAACGAGCGTTGTTTGACATTCTGAAAATCGGTACGTCGGCAGGTGGCGCTCGAGCAAAGGCTCTGATAGCGTACAACGAACAGACACATGAAGTACGCAGCGGCCAAACCTCAGCGCCAGAAGGATTTGAACACTGGTTGCTAAAGTTTGATGGAGTGAGGGATTCACAATTCGGGGCATCAAGTGGATACGGTAGGGTAGAAATGGCGTATTACCATATGGCCATAGCTTCTGGTATCAACATGATGGAAAGTCGCTTGTTGGAAGAACATGATCGGGCTCATTTCATGACCAAACGTTTCGACAGAATTGCAGGACAACCCAAAGCACATGTACAAACACTATGTGCAATGAAACACATGGACTTTAACGAAGTAGGATTGTTTAGCTATGAGCATGCCTTTGAAACGATGCGTGCTTTGCGTCTCTCGTACCCAGAAGCTCAAGAAATGTTTCGGCGAATGGTGTTTAACGTGGTTGCCAGAAACTGTGACGATCACACAAAGAATTTTGCCTTTGTGATGAGTCGTCAAGGTCAGTGGTCTCTTGCACCTGCCTACGATGTATGCCACGCTTACAGGCCCGGTAGCCAATGGGTGAGTCAACACTCATTGAGTATTGCCGGCAAACGTTCAAACATTTACCGCGATGATCTATTGTTTGTCGCTGAACGAATGAATATAAAGAATGCAAAAAACATCATAGATCAAGTGGTTGAAGTGGTTAGTAGGTGGGATTCATTTGCGAAAGATGTTGATGTTGAAGTGAAATTGCGAAAGGCAATTGGAAAGACACACAATCTACTTTAAAAAGCAAAGTCCGCTACACGGAAAGTGTAGCGGACTTTAATTGACTTCTGCTGCCCTCGGAACTTGCAATCTTATACCTGAACAAAACATCAACATGTTCCAGGACAACACGTGCAAGATACTCGTACTCCCTAATCGCGTAAATACGTAGAAGTACGTAAAAGGGCAGCAATCTTTGTTTTCTTAGCGGTTGCCGCCGCCACCACGACGATCACCGCCGCCTCTGCGATCACCACCACCACGACGATCACCGCCGCCTCTGCGATCACCACCGCCACGACGGTCGCCGCCGCCTCTGCGGTCGCCATCTCTGCGCGGACGACGTTCTTCCTCAACAAATCCTTCTGGCTTCTCGAGGAGAGCTTTGCGGCTCAAACGATATTTGCCATCATTGATTTCGAGGAGCTTCACTTCTACAGGATCACCGACTTTGAAGACATCGCTAACATTTTCGATGCGTTCCCAAGCGATCTGCGAAATGTGCAACAATCCAGACTTCTTCGGCAAGAATTCGATGATTGCGCCAAGACCTTCGCGAACGTCTTTCACGCGGCCTTCGTACACTTTGTCGACTTCTGGAACCTGAACCAATGACTTGATCATCTGCATCGCTGCATCTGCTTTGTCACCATCGGTTGCATAGATTGTTACAACACCGTCGTCTTCGATGTTGATTTCCGTTTCAGTTTCGCGCGTGATCGTGCGAATTGTATCACCACCAGGTCCAATAATTGCACCAATCATCTCGGTTGGAACTTCGATCGTCGAAATTCGCGGAGCGTAGCGCGAGAGGTCTGTGCGTGGTGTTTGCAGGTGTTCTTCCATGATCTCGAGAATGTGCATACGACCTTCGAGAGCTTGTCCCAAAGCGTTGCGAACCAAGTCCATAGAAATCCCCTGAATCTTCATGTCCATCTGACATGTTGTGATACCATCACGAGTACCAGCAACTTTGAAGTCCATGTCACCCAAGAAGTCCTCATCACCTAAGATATCACTCAAGATGGCATAATCTTCGCCTTCTTTGATGAGACCCATGGCAATACCAGAAACGCCCTTTTTAATCGGGATACCGGCATCGAACATACACAATGAGCCCGCACAAACAGTGGCCATTGAAGAAGAGCCATTAGACATCAAGATGTCAGAGAGAATGCGGATTGTGTAAGGGAAGTCTTCAGAGTCAGGGAGGACAGGGGCAAATGCAGTCTCTGCTAAGTGACCGTGTCCAATTTCACGACGGCTGGTGCTCATCATGCGACGAGCTTCATTTGTCGAGAAAGGAGGGAAGTTGTAGTGGAGCATAAAGCTCTTGTTTGCTTTTGGTCCCAAACCGTCAATCATCTGCTCATCTAGGCGCGTGCCGAGAGTAGCGGTTGACAAACTTTGGGTTTCGCCACGAGTAAACAATGCACTACCATGCGAGCGCGGCAATACTGATGTTTCGCATGTGATGTTGCGAACTTCAGTTGTAGAACGACCATCCAGACGCTTTCCGTCTTTCAGGATCATAGTACGCATTTCTTTCTTTTCTACGTCGCTCAGAATATTTGATACGGTGCGATCGATGTCTACATCGGCGTTTTCTTCTGTATCAAACTTTTCTTTGGCTGCTGTTAGCAATTCTTCGAGCAACTCAGCGCGGCGCTCTGTGCGCTCTTCCTTAGAAGAGAAGTCGCGAACTTGGTCGTGAACGCGAGTTCCGATCAATTCTGTTACAAAAGCCGTGAGTTCTTCATGTTCTTCAACTGGTTCAGGTGCAGATTTCTCTTTGCCTGCCAACTTGATCAATTCGCGTTGAAGATCATTGAGCTTCTTGATATTGTCATGTCCAAACTCAAGTGCTTGAACAAAGTCTTCTTCAGAGATTTCATTACATGAACCTTCAACCATAACCACAGAGTCATCTGTACCGGCAATAACAAGGTTCAAGTCAGATGCGTCGCGTTGTTCCTTTGTGGCATTGCACAAGAACTCACCATCGACGCGGCTCACTCGTACTTCAGAGACAGGTCCGTCAAACGGAATCGAAGAAATCATCAAAGCAGCGGAAGCAGCAGTGGCTGCGAGAACATCTGCGTCGTGCTCTTGATCATAAGAGTACACGGCCGCAATAATTTGCGTTTCGTGGCGCCAGTTCTTTGGGAACATCGGGCGACATGGTCGGTCAATCAAGCGTGCTGAGAGAATTTCTTTTTCTGAAGGCCGCGCTTCTCTCTTGAAAAACCCGCCCGGGATTTTACCGGCAGCGGAGGATTTTTCGCGGTATTCAACGGTCAGTGGAAGGAAGTCCACATCGGCCTTGCGAGAGTTTGCAACTGCTGTTACGAGAACCATTGTCTCGCCCTGACGAACCATCACGGCTCCATCAGCTAGCTGTGCAAATCGACCCGTTTCAAATTCAAATGAAACGCCGTTGATTTCTGTTGATACAGTGTGCACCATAATTAGTAATTAATTCCTTTCTCTATACGAGTGCGTTTAAATAAAAAAACGGCGCTATTGCGCCGTTTGATAGTCTCAAATGTTTACTTGCGAAGTCCAAGTGCTGCGATAATTGAGCGGTACCGCTCGATGTCTGTTTGGATCAGGTAATCCAACAACTTGCGGCGCTGACCTACGAGTTTCAGCAATCCGCGACGTGAGTGATTATCTTTTTTGTGCACTTTCAAATGTTCGTTCAATGCGTTCAAGTGTTCTGTGATAAGTGCGATTTGAACTTCCGGCTTGCCAGTGTCTTGCTCGTTATTTCCGTGAGTCTTCACGAGCTCCAGCTTGCGCTCTTTAGTTACCATTGGTGTCTCCAAAGATACCTTTATTAGTTAAATAGTCCGTTCTCAATAATGTTTATGCATTCCTTGCGGTCTACTTGTAGACGGGCAAGAAACTGGTCAAGACTTACAAATTTGCGTTCTTTTCTGATAAAATTCAAGAATTTTATTTTTATGGTCTTGTCGTATAGGTCAGAATCCATGTCAAAAAAGTGCACTTCTAGCGTGTCTGCGTCATCGTTCGTAAACGTTGGACGTCTCCCGATATTGGCCATGCCGTAGTGAGAATGTCCGGCAATTTCGCTTTGCACGAGGTAAACGCCGCGCGCAGGGAGTAATTTGTGTGGGCTTGAAGAGGCAACATTTGCTGTTGGTACGCCAATTTCACGTCCGCGACCATCCCCGCGAACCACTGTTCCAATGAGCTCATAGTGCCTGCCCAGCATTGCTCGAGCAACGCCTAGTTCGTGGTTCAACAAGGCTTTGCGAATAGAAGTAGAATTCGGCGTGAGTTCACCACAGTGATATGCTTTTACGCGCTCTAACTCAAATTCAAACTGTTGTGAGAGTCGCTGCAATGTTTCTTCGTTGCCATCGCGATTGCGTCCAAACATGTGGTCATGACCAACAACCAAGTGCTGTAAGCCAATGGCATCGACCAACCAATTCTTGACAAAATCTTGCGCAGAGAGGGAGGCGAATTCAGCTGTAAATGGCACCACGACAACCATATCCACACCAATATCCTGCATCAGTGCCAACCGTTCTTCAATTGTGCTCAGCAGCTGAATCGGTGGCTTGTTTGGTTTTTGCAGCACAACCTGAGGGTGAGGGTCAAATGTGACTACCACGCTGCGAATACCGGCAGAAACTGCGCCAGACATCAATGTAGAGAGGATTTGACGATGCCCTAGGTGCACTCCGTCGAACGTGCCGATGGTCACAGCACTAGGTGTGCGAACAATGTTATTCGGATCGCTTACGACTATCACCAAATACCTCAATCAATGATTCTATGCTCATGGCGTTTTTTACAGAAAATTCGCCAATGTGTGTGCGTCGCAAGGAGTGTAAATACCCACCGCATCCCAATGCCTCACCGATGTCGCGAGCGAGTGAGCGAATATACGTTCCTTTGCTGCACGTGACCGTGAGTGAGAGGAAATTCCCATTCAACTGTATATTCTCTAAGGCGTGAATTTCCGTGAGACGCGGACGAATCTCTGTGTCCTGGCCCTTGCGCGCGAGTTTGTACAAACGCACACCATTTTGTTTGACTGCTGAATATAGTGGAGGAACTTGTTCTATTGTGCCCAAGAATTGGGGCAGAACTCTGTTCACATCGTTCTCACTTATGTCAACAGGTACGATATGTTCTTCTGGTGCTTCCGCATCAAGGGTTTTGGTTGTAGCACCTAAACGAATAACGGCTTCGTACACTTTTGTGCCGGCCTGAAATTGCTCAATGTGTTTCGTCGCTTTTTTGTAGAAACAGACAATGAGTAAGCCCGTGGCAAGAGGATCAAGCGTTCCAGCATGACCTACCTTACGGATCTGCGTCATATTGCGAATTTTCTTCACAATGTCGAATGACGTCCACGTGGCCGGTTTGTCAATGCAGATTACACCACCGTGTTCTTCGGCCAGTTCTTTCCACTCATTGGCCGACATATGGGGTTGCAGAAAGACGAGATCAGTCAGAGTTGGCATCCTTGAGCAGCTGTTGAATGCGTTCCATGTTTTCTAGTGTATCATCGAGGAAAAACTGCAGTTCCGGGGTGAAACGCAGTCGAATATTGCGCCCGAGTTCCCTGCGGATCTCAGGCGCTCTAAATTCGATTTTCTTCAATGCTTGTTCTGGTGGAGTTTTGCCACCAAACACGGAGAGGTACACTTTAGCATGGCGCAAGTCCTTTGACATACGCACATGGGTAACTGTCACAAAACCTGCATCCAACTCTTTTCCCAGAGTAGAGAGGGGAGAGGAGAGAGCTTCGCGAATAACGCTTGCGACCCGTTCAGTTCTGATAGACATGATACATCCCGTGTTTGTAAGCTTGATAGCTTATCAATCTAGCTTGCGCGCAATTTCAACTTCGCGGAAACTTTCGATATAATCGCCGATCTTCAAATCATTAAATCCGGCGAGCATAACTCCACATTCAAATCCAGTCTCAACTTCTTTCACGTCGTCTTTCATACGCTTGAGCGAAGTAATACCGCCTTTGAATACTTCAAATCCGTCACGCACCAAACGCACTTCGTCGTTTCGCGTGATCTTGCCTTCCATAACCATACAACCGGCGATTGTTCCAACGCGGCTGATCTTAAAGAGTTCGCGCACTTCAACAACGGAAGTGGTTTCTTCTTTGACTTCTGGACGCAAGAGGCCTTCGAGTGCTAAGCGCACTTCTTCGATACAGTCATAGATAATGCTGTACATGCGAATGTCAATACCGTCGTTCTCAGCCAAGCGTTTCGCCGCTGGGTTAGGACGTACGTGGAATCCGATCACAACGGCGTTTGAAGCTGCTGCGAGCATAACGTCGTTCTCGGTAATCCCACCAACACCGCGGTGGATAACATTAACCTTCACTTCCTCTGTTGAGAGTTTGTGGAGCGCGTCTGTAAGTGCTTCCACGGAACCATCTGTATCACCTTTGAGAACAATTGGAAGTGTTTGAACACCACCAGTCTTGATCTGCTCGGCAATATCGTCGAGTGTGAGGTGTGATTTCTGCTTGAAGTCCTGTTCACGGCGCAATTGCTGGCGCTTATTCGCCAAGTTGCGCGCGTCTTGTTCTGTTGGCATCACAATGATCTGATCACCGGCAGTTGGAACGCCTTCGAGACCAAGAATCTGCACCGGAATAGAAGGGCCGGCCTTTTCAACTTTGTTGCCACGTTCGTCAAACATAGCACGAACCCTACCAGAGTAAATACCGGCGAGGAACGGCTGGCCAACCTCGAGCGTACCTTTCTCAACCACAATTGTTGCTATCGTACCTTTTCCTTTGTCGAGGTGTGCTTCGATCACCGTACCGCGGGCATGGCGATCCGGATTGGCTTGCAATTCGAGAACTTCAGCCTCAAGCAAGATTTTCTCAAGCAAGCCATCTACGCCTTGACCAGTCTTTGCTGAGACTTCTGCAACCTGATACTTTCCGCCCCAGTCCTCAACGAGAACGTCGCGCTCAGAGAGCTGCTGCCTGATACGGTCAGCATTTGATTCAGGTTTGTCAACCTTGTTAATGGCCACCACAATTGGTACTTCTGCGGCTTTGGCGTGTGATATTGCTTCAAGTGTTTGAGGCATCACGCTGTCGTCTGCAGCAACAATCAATACCACAATGTCTGTCACCTTCGCACCGCGTGCACGCATGGATGTAAAGGCTTCGTGACCTGGTGTATCTAAGAACGTAATTTGTTTGTTGTCTGGTAAATCAACGTGATAAGCACCGATGTGCTGCGTGATTCCACCGGCTTCACCCGCAACAACATTGGCGTCGCGAATATAGTCAAGAAGCGATGTTTTACCGTGGTCAACATGACCCATGATCGTCACAATTGGTGGACGCGGTTGCAGTGTGTCTTCAGGGTCTTCATCATCCTCAATAATTTCATTTGAGAACTCTTCCTGGTACACCACTTCAACATTGTAGTCAGAAGCAATCAACTCAATTGCGTCTTTCTCAAGACGCTGGTTGATGGCAACCATGAGGCCAAGCCCCATACATTTCATAATCACGTCGTTTGAGCTCACACCAATCAAATTGGCGAGTTCGCCAACTGTCAGGAATTCAGTAACCTGAATTTCTCTCTCTTTTGCCTTTTCTTCTTCGCGCTGAATTTCGCGCTCGATGGCTCGTTCCTGACGTTTTGACTTACGGCGCTTGCTGCGTCCACCAAACGATGGTTCGTCTTGTGCCATAGTCTCGCGTATTTTACGCTTAACGTCTTCTTCAGACACCTTAACTTTGCGTCCGCGCTTTTTCTTGCCACCACGTTTGCTGTCTGTAGAAGCTGCTGGTCCGGCAGGAGTTGCATCTGTTCCAGTGCCGCGAGTGCCGGGTTTTGTAGTACGCTTCTTGTCGTATTTCAATTCACCTGATGGATCAGCTTCTGCGACTTCGCGTCCTTTGCGCTTGCGCATTTTCTTCTCTTTCTTCACCGGCTTTTTGGCAACATCAATCTTACCCAAGATTGTCAAGCCTTTGAGCTGACTATTCTCACTCGGAGAAACTGTGCTGCCTTCAGCACTTGCAGGTGCTTCTTCTTTACCCTTTGCCGCAGCTTCATCCTTGGCTTTTGCCGTAGGCGTTGCTTCTTCTTTTTTGCCTTTGAGTTTGTCAGACTGTTTCGGAGAGTCTTTTGCTTCTGGAGTCTCAGATGCAGTGCTAGCAGCTGCTTTTGAAGGATCCGCGGTTGACTTCTCTTCCGATGGCGTCTTTTTGTTTTGAGCTGCTGGTGTTGTAGCGGCTTTTTCGGGAGTCTCTTCTGGCTGCTTCGCGGCTTTAGTCTCGGCTGGCGCAGGAGATTCTTTTGGTGCTTCTTGCTTTGCAACTGGCGTGGCTTCAACCTCTGGTATCTTTGGAACCTCAGGAGCTGTCGCTTCAATCGGTTCTTTGGATGTAGGTGTTGCCGAATCTGCTGGCTTGTCAGCCTTAACAGTTTCATCTTTAGAAGCTGCTTTTGGCTGTTCTTTGTCTGCTTTCTTCTTCTTGCGACGTCGACTGTCGTCAATAGCATCCAGCTTAATAACCGTGCCTACCTCTACGTCGCTGTCTTTGTCAGCTGCAGCATCTACAGGTGTTTGTTCTTCAGATGTTTCCGCAGGAGGGGCAGGGGTAGTAGTTTCCACCTCGGCAGCAGGAACTTCAATGTTCTTACTGTCATCGCTTGATTCCACTTGTGGAGTTGATGCCTCTTGAGCAGCAACGGGTTCTGTGGAAGGTTCTTCGGATGCAGGTGCTGGGGCTTCTTCAGGCTCCACCGCAACTTCCGTTGCTTCTGCTTCCTCAGATTCATGTTCGTCGGACTTTTTGACATGTAGCTTTTCTTCTACACGCTCGCGCTGCTTTTGTACGGCTGCTAATTCCTTTTCGAAATGACCGAATACAATCCCGACCATCTCCTCAGTGAGGATAGAGGTTGCTTTGTTGACGATATCATACCCTTTGTTCTGTAACACTTCAACGATGGATTCTTTACCAACGTTAATCTGTGCTGCAATCTTAAAGAGTCTTGTTCCTTTTTTGGCTGCCATACAACTCGCAGTTAATGTATGATTGTTCAGTGGTGGACAGATTTCCGTCCGATAATGTCTACCTACACATGCTGCACTCTCGCTTTGCTTGGTAGGTACTTCTAACGATTACGTTTACAAGATTGACCATGACGTTATTCTGCAGGGTCATCTTTTTGTTCTTCTTCTGATGTGGCTTCTACTTCTTCGGTTGCAGCTGTTTCTTCTTCTGTAGCCGAAGCTGTAGGTGCGCTAGTTTCATCTTCTGAATTCTCTTGCTCGGCTTCTTCAGCTTTAGGAGCCGCTGGAACCGATACTTCTACAGTGAGGTGGTCTGCCAATTCTGCAGCCGTTCCCACAAGGGGAGTATCCTCTTCCAAGTGAGAGATCTTGAGTTCATCTGGAACTTCTTCGAGCAACTTGATGCGCTTCACTGTTTCTTCGTCTTCATCTTCATCGAATTCTTCGAGGATGATGTTGCGAATCTCAAGCATCAATTCTTTTGTCATGCCTTTTATGGCAATCAAGAGTTCAATGTCTGCTTCGAGGAATTCACGAGCAGTGTCAATCTCTTCGTGAATCAAGTTCAAATACAAGTCTTTGCCGAGCTCGTCGCGGAATTCAATCAATTCAATGTCTTCAGCGCCTTCGCGAACAACTGAGATTGAGAACCCAGTCAAGCGTGAGGCGAGGCGAACATTCTGACCATTCTTACCAATGGCCAATGACACTTGGTCGTCGCCAACGAGAACCGAAGCCTGATTCGTTTCCGCATCAATTGTGATGTCTTTTATTCTGGCCGGTTGAAGTGCGTGTTTGATAAACTCGCTAGGATCCTCAGAAAACGGAATCACGTCAATATTTTCATTGTTCAATTCGCGCACAATACTGTGAATGCGAATTCCTTTCATACCAACACATGCGCCAACGGGATCAATGCGATCGTCGTATGACTGAACTGCAACTTTCGCGCGTTCGCCCGGTTCACGAGCGGTGGACTTAATTTCAATTAAGCCGTCGTAAATCTCTGGAATCTCAATCTCAAACAAGCGCAACAAGAAGTTGTTGTCTGCCCGTGAGATCACGATTTCCGGAGCATTGCTCGGCCCGCCCTGGCGATTTACTTCTTTCACAACTGCGCGCAACTGATCGTTCTTGCGGTAGCGCTCTCCAGGAATTTGCTCTTGACGAGGCAATCGCAATTCAACACCTTCGTGCATCACAAATACGTCGGAACGGCGTACTTGGTGAATCTCAGCAACGATGATTTCACCAACACGTGCTTGGTATTGGTTGAAAATGTTTTCTTTTTCAATGTCGCGAATGCGTTGCGACAAGGCCTGTCCAGCCATGTTGATCAGGCGGCGGCCAAAGTTTTCAGAGATATTGTCGAGCGTGATTTCTTCCAAATACTCATCGTCAACATCATAGTCTGTTACGCCAGAAGTTCTCAAGTCCTCAAGTGATATTTCGAGAACTGGATCCTCAACTTCCTCAACAACTGTGCGGATGAGATAAATCTCAATGTCACCAGCTTCCATGTTCACAACAATGTCGAACATGGCGTCTTGACCATACTTCTTTTTGACAAGCATGGAGAATGTTTCAGTGATAATACCTTGCAACAGGTCGCGGTCTACACTGCGTGCTTTGGCCATTTCGGCGAAAGCTTCAACGATGAGCTTTTTATCAAAAACCGGCTTTTTCTTTCGTGCCATGTGTATGTCAGAACTATAAGGTTAAGGAAGTGTGCTGCGTAAACACTCTGCTTAGTCAGCTCAAAACTCTATCTCAATTACTGCTTTGCTGATATTACTCATTGCAACTTCTTCGCTACTCGAGCCTTTTTCAACAACCACTAATTCGTTTTCAATGCCTTTGATTCGGCCGTTAATAACTTTATCATCTGAGGTTTCGATGAGCACCTTGCGGCCAATGTTTTTTCGATATTGCCACTCAAATTCTAGTGGTCTATCAATTCCAGGGGAAGTTACGTCGAGTCTGTACGACTCAGATACTCCGGGGGCTGCGTCGAGCAGTGCTTCGACTTCGCGATGTACTGCTCTGCAACTGTTGAAATCAACTCCGGCCTCGCTGTCTACAATCACCTCAAAAACAGGTTTGGCTTTTGAACCGCGCTGAACCAATTCAAGCAGCACCATACTGTGCTCACTGCAAATCTCGTCAATGCGCAGTTGAAGTTCCTCTGGAAGCTCCGGAGACATAATTCCTCTACAACAAAAAATGGGCTATCATGAGCCCATCAAAAGAACATTAGATCACAAATATAGTCTAATTTGCTTCCGATTGCAAAATAGTAGCCAACGTTTTGTAAATTACGGGTTGTACAAAATCTCTTACACAAGATGGTAACATTATGGCATTCGAAGGTGTAGACTACTTCAACCTCGACGACTTGCTTTCCGAAGAAGAGCTCATGGTTCGCAATACGGTTAGAAAGTTTGTTGATGACGAGGTTTTACCAACAATAGAAGAACATTATCAGAATGGTACATACCCGGCTGAACTTGTTCCGAAAATGGCTGAAATGGGTCTATTTGGTATGACTCTGCCTGAGGAATACGGTTGTGCTGGGATGAATTATCGTTGTTATGGGTTGGCAATGCAAGAGTTAGAGCGCGGCGATTCCGCCATTCGCTCATTTGCAAGTGTGCAAAGCTCTCTTGTGATGTGGCCGATTTTTACATATGGCAGCGAAGAGCAAAAGAAAAAATGGTTGCCAAAGTTGGCTACAGCTGAGGCGATTGGTTGTTTTGGTCTTACAGAACCAGATCATGGTTCTGATCCAGGTGGAATGAAAACTACCGCCGTCAAGACCGATAACGGCTACGTTCTCAATGGCGCAAAAATGTGGATCACCAATGGCACACTGGCAGATGTTGCAGTTGTGTGGGCCAAGCTCGATGGGGTGATTCGCGGATTCTTGGTTGAGAAGGGAACGAAAGGGTTCACTGCTCCTGAGATGAAGGGCAAGCACAGCCTTCGCGCTAGTGTCACTAGTGAACTTGTTTTCGATGATTGTGAGATTCCGGCTGAGAATATTCTGCCGGGTGTCGAAGGTCTGAAAGGCCCACTTAAGTGTCTCACGCAAGCTCGTTACGGCATTGCCTGGGGAGCTGTAGGTGCTGCGATGGGTTGTTATGATTCAGCGCTGAACTACACGAAAACTCGGATTCAGTTCGACAAACCGCTAGCGAGCTTTCAGTTGATTCAGAACAAGCTCGTGTACATGGTTGACGCTATCACAAAGGCTCAGCTGATGAATATGCAGCTTTCGCATTTGAAGGAAAACGACTCCATGCGTCCGCAACATGTGTCTATGGCAAAGCGCAATGGCGTATACATTGCACTTGAGGTTGCGAGATTGGCACGTGATATTCACGGCGCCAATGGTATTCTCGGTGAATATCCGATTATGCGACACATGGCAAACCTAGAAACCGTAAAAACATACGAAGGAACCCACGACATCCACACGCTTATTATTGGTGCGGATATCACTGGTATTCAGGCCTTTAAATAGGTCGCTTTTGTGGAATCCGGTTCCACTCGTTAAACACAAAAGCGCTTCTTCGCGATAGAGGGAGCGCTTTTTTTTATGCTTCTAACAACGATTGGTACAACTTTTCATACATCGGCACAATGTTGTCGACGCCAAACACATCGCTTGCGCGGCGCAGAGAAGCGTCGGCCATAGATTGACGTCGGCGCTCATTCGTCAATATTTCAACCACGTACTTACCCATGCGCTTGGTGTCGCCCATTTCTGCGATATACCCGGTTTCTCCTTGGATGACCAGTTCTGGAATGCCGCCGCTGCTCGTGGCTACAACCGGCAGTCCGCATGCCATTGCTTCGAGCGCTGCGAGACCAAAACTCTCAGATTGCGATGGCAATAGAAAGACATCACACGCAGCCATCAATTCAGAAATTGCACTTTGTTTGCCCACAAAAATTGTGCGGTCACACAGACCCAAGTCTCTACAAAGTCGTTCACAGCGCACGCGTTCCGGCCCATCTCCAACGAGCAGCAATTTGGCATCAACTTTTTTCACCACCTCTTGCAGAATGTAGATTGTGTCATCCACGCGCTTCACTTCGCGGAAATTTGAGACATGCACGAGTAGCTTTTCACCATTCGGGGCAAAACGCTTGCGTATAGCAGATGAGTCACCTGGATGATAGATTTCTGTATCGATAAAGTTTGGAATGACCTCAATGTCTTTGTCGATGCGAAAGTGCGACTGCGTTTTTTCGCGCAGAAAACGTGACACACAGGTCACAGCATCGGATTGTTCAATTGAGTATTTTACAAGTGGCAGGTACTCTGGTTCAAGACCAATAAGGGTTATATCTGTGCCGTGCAGGGTTGTCACGAGTTTCACGGGATGTGAACTACCTGCTATTTGCCGCGCCAGCAAGCCAGAAACTGCATGAGGAATTGCATAGTGCACGTGCAAGATGTCAAGCTTCTCAAACTTCATGACGTCGACCATCTTACCAGTCAACGCCAACGTATACA
>JAUHYX010000289.1 GCA_030426285.1 bacterium | reverse complement strand
AAATATCTTCCAGCCTTTTATCGCGCACCAAATCGGCAATTTTTTCGATCAAGTGCGCTTTGTTGACCTGATACGGCAATTCGGTCACGATAATACGCTCGCGACCGGACTTCATTTCTTCAACCTCTGCTTTGGCGCGAATACGCACTCGTCCACGACCCGTAGTATACGCGTCGCGTACTCCGTCGTAGCCATAGATAATCCCGCCCGTTGGGAAGTCGGGAGCAGAAATATGCTTCATCAACTCATCGGTCGTGATATCTGGGTTTTCTATCTGCGCGAGCAAACCATTGGTTACTTCACGCAAATTATGCGGAGGAATGTTCGTGGCCATACCAACAGCGATACCACCTGAACCGTTCACCAACAGCATCGGCACTGTTGTTGGCATCACAGTTGGCTCTTGCAAACTCTCATCGAAGTTCGGTCGGAAATCGACGGTCTCTTTGTCGATATCTCGCAAGACCTCTTGTGAAATTGAAGCAAATCGCGCTTCGGTGTAACGCATTGCTGCAGCAGAGTCACCGTCAACACTACCAAAGTTTCCCTGGCCATCCACAAGCGGATATCGCAAACTCCACTCTTGTGCCATACGCACCATGGAGTCATACACCGCACCATCGCCGTGTGGGTGGTACTTACCGAGCACTTCACCGACAATACGTGCGGACTTTTTGTACGGGCGGGTGGGCCCAAGTCCAAGCTCGTCCATCCCAAACAGAATGCGGCGATGCACGGGCTTCAAACCATCGCGAACATCCGGAATTGCACGGGAGACAATAACAGACATAGAGTAGTCGAGATACGAATTTCGCATCTCGTCTTCCAGCAATGCTGGGAGTACGGATTCATTGTAGAGTTCGGCCATGTATCAGTTGCTTATAGTCAGTCAAATACCTAAAAAGCGCAAACTCAAATATACGGAAAAAAGACGAACTAAACGGGGTCTAACTGGTCCATAGAAATACACCGCAAATTGTGACTACTCTTGCGGTTATCCTATGGCAGGATCTTGAGTAAAGCGGATTGTCCGATTCGAGCATGAGTGGCCTTTTCTGTGGCGAGCAATACGATGTTGCCGTTGGCATCAACAACCGGTTCCATGCGCAAAATTGGATGTGTCGTGAGTGACAATTTGTGCTCAACATTTCCCGCTCTCGACATATACACTAATCCGAAGGTAGAGTCAGTGACAGCCGAAAACACAAGGTTTTCTTGAGCGATAAGCGGCTGCCCAACCACAACGGCACCAAAAAGGTGCTCCCACTGCTCTTTACCCTGAGAGGAGAGAGCAACTATTGAAGTAACCGGCGCGCCAATCCCCGTGCTGCGCCCAACCACATACAAGGTACCGTCATCTGCCATGGAAAGATATCGAGGTGTGTAGTCGACAGATACCGACCAATTCGACTCACCCATCATACCAAATTTCCACACAACATTGACAATGGCGTCTCCAGAGGTACGGCGTCCACCAATGCATGAGGCTTTCTCAGTGAGCAGAGGCTGTGAGGTAAACTGTGTACTCTCAAAGCCTTTGCTCCACACCGTATTGCCTTCAAAATCCAAACAAATCAACGAATCGGCTTCTCGAGTATTCATCGATGTAAGTGGCAGAATGATACGATTGTTCTTCACTGCGATATGACTCATTGGTTCGAGGTCATAGTTTCGCTGCCACTGTACTCTGCCAAGTGAATCCACGCATCGCACGCGTCCGTCGGAACATGCAAACAGCATTCTACCTCCGGATAAGCGCTGCACATGCGAGTATATTCGCAATCCATTGCCACCGAACAACACTGTATCGAGCCTCACTTGACCACTTGGTGAGAGAGAAACCATTCGCCCTTGCTGCGTCAGCAAGTATGTGTTGCCTGCCGAGTCAGCCATCATGTCAGACATGACTGCTTCACCTTTCGGCAATGAATGAATCCAGCGCACAATCTCTCCGTCAGCTGCGTAGACGGATCCAGCCGCATCGGCACACACTACGCGTTCACCTTGCATTGTAAGTGGTAACTGAATCGCACCTGTTAGAGAGCTGGTGCGCAACGAATCACTTTTGGCCTCATACACTTGTTCGAGTGCGTATGTGAAGCGTTCATGCTCTTCAAAGGAGGCTGTGTACCCATCTGCAGCGGCATTCCAAACATTGCGCTGCAATCCTTCGCTACCACATCCGAGCAACACTAGGCTGACACACATAAAATACACTGAATTGCGCATCATGAACGATACTCCTCAAGCCACTCTTGCACATGACTCAACATATACTCTTTAGCGGCTTCGTATTCATTGGGAACCAATCCATCGAGTATAGCCTCTTCAATACGGCCTTTCACCACCCCAACCTCGCGACTTGGCGCTAAGCCACACAACTCCATGATCTCTTCGCCACGAACTGGACTCTGAAACGCGCGCAACTTGTCATTTTCAAGTACTTCATGCACCTTTTCTGACACCAAATCATAGTTGCGTTGATAGCGCTCTGCTCTGCGTGGGTTTCCGGTAGTAATGTCGGCTCGGCACAGAATAAACAAGTCGTCGAGATACTCGCCAGCTTGTACTGCTAATCTGCGCAATGCGGAATCTGTTACTCCTTCGTCGACCAATACTTGTGGGCGTTGGTGAAGGGCAACCAGTGTTTCAACATATTCCACATGGTGTAGTGGAAACTTCATTCGCTTAAAAATACGTTTCATCCACCTTGCACCAACGGCTTCATGGCCGTGGAATGTCCAACCAAGCCCCTTCACAAAACGCTTCGTCTTGGGTTTAGCAATATCGTGCATGAGCGCTGCAAAACGCAGCCACACATTGTCAGTCATGCCTGCAATGTTGTCAACCACTTTGAGCGTATGCAAAAACACATCTTTGTGGGCATATTCGCGATCACCTGCTTGCACGAGGTCAACCCCACCCAAGCGCTCTACTTCGGGGAAAATCAATTTCATCAAGCCTGTGTCGTACAAAATTTTTAATCCAACACTCGGTTGTGGCGAGGCGATAATTTTCAGGAATTCATCCGAAATGCGCTCTTGCGAAACGATGCTGATACGATCGGCCATGTTTTCTATAGCGGCGAGTGCTTCTGGTACCACCTGGAAGCCAAGTTGCGAGGCGAAACGCGCTGCGCGCATCATGCGGAGTGGATCGTCGGAAAAAGTGACTGACGGTTCTAGAGGCGTGCGAAGCACTCCGTTTT
>JAUHYX010000288.1 GCA_030426285.1 bacterium | reverse complement strand
CTCATGAGCCCACACTTTGGGATTGCCGTGACCAATCCAGTTGAGCAAGACGCTTCCATTATTGACTGCATTTACCAAAGCCTGATTTACTTTTGGTTTTCTCAATCCGCCGGGGATGTTCTCAGTTGAGAACTCAGGGAGGTAAATTTTCTTCTGTTTCATTCCACCTGGAATGTACACTTCACTGTTGGACAAGTCTTCAGATTGCCCTGTATGCAAGCTTCTATCGTTGCGATCTTTTGCCCATGAATCATCTGCAATGAGGGTAATTCTACTACGCCAGTCGTCTACACTCGAAGCCGTTTCGTAATGAATGATTTTGTCGACTACGACCATCCCTTGTTCTTCTGAACTCACCGCCATTCTACCGATAGCTATATCTGGAATGCTGTCGTCTCCATTGAGCAATGCAAAAAAGTCTTCTGTTAAGTACGTAGAATCAACTGCGTCCAACTTCCCATCGTTGTCATAGTTTTGCCATGTAGGTATGAGGTTGGGAACTGCGGTAGTAATTCCCTTATAGTCGTAGTGACCGTCTCCCCAAAGCAACACATACTGAGGCACAACATCCCATGTTCCAAGAGCATGAGCAAGAAAATCACGAATTGCACCGGGATCTGCTGTTCCATATCCATATTCATTGTAAATGTGTTCCACATCTACGACACTCACACTCATTCCATCATGCGATTGTCTGAATTCTTGGTAACGCTTGGCTGATTCCATTAGTGAATTGTGAGTAATAACTATCAGCTCAGTGTTGAGGGGCTGTGAGCGCAATCCAATGGTCTCAACTTCTGTTATGGCTGTTGGTTGCCGTAGTTTTGAAGAGGCGAAATACAAACGGGGTTGATCAATTTCTTCTTTGATTTTGCAGAGGCCACCAGTCCCACTCAGATTGCGAAGAGCAACTGGTCGTGCTGCGTCAGTGACATCAAAGGCATATACGCGATTGGCACCAAACTCTGACAGCACCATTTCAACCACGCCATTTTGATTCGGACTAGATCCGAAAAAGAGCTCTTGGTTACTCGCTTTTAGTGATCGCGGGTACGCGTACATGAACCAATCCACGTAGGCGGAACCTGAAAGCGAGCCACTACCGGCACTGTATTGCAGTTGCAAACGAGCTTGATTTCCAGATATACTCGATGCTAAAACTTCGCGTTTAACGGTTGTTGCGTAAGCCACCTCATATGAGCTCGTGTACACTCGCGACATAGAGACGGGCGCAAGGGTCTGTCCCGATTCTTCGATCTGAATTTGAGAAGTAGCAACGTCTGTGTGCGCTATGCTGGCAACCACATCTACGGTGCCCATTGCAACAAGACCCGGAAGGGTTGTAACAAATGTTGTGGGAATGCTTTTATCTATCGCTTCGCCAAACCACCGTCGCCCGGATCCTGGACTATAAGGGTTAAACAAGTCTTTTTCATGTACAGTAAATCCAGTTACTGATGTATACGTAAAGTCTGCTGCTTCCAATGGCTCTTGGCGTTCTTGAGCTCTCATACCCGGTTGTGTTCCAAGAGTAATGAGATAGTGGGACTGATTGGAAAAGGCGTTTTGCCACGGACGAAATCCGTGCACTTGTGAATACTCAACGCCTCGTGCAGCTTGTCCATACATAACAATTTCTTTTAGGCTGCCATCACTATTGGTGTGAACATATACCGGCTGTTCAATCAGCTCTGTGTCTTCCACGCGAACAATGCGCTCTGGCAGTTCATGTCCACCATTGCCAAAAACTGAGAGGAAGTCTACCTGATCGTTCTGAACTTCTAGACCTGCTTCTGCAAGCTCATCAGCAGTAATTCTATACATACCAGATTCGCCAATAGATACCTTAACCATGGGGGCATTCGGCTCAACGAGTATTTGGTCGCGGTGTTTGGATGTATTTCCAAAAGATGTGCTTGCTCTTTCCTCAGCAAAATCAGGATACACAACCCCAGGGATAGATGCGCCGCGTGGCTTTGGAGTTATACTTGCGCCTGCAAGGTGAACCTGAACGACCGTTTCTTTGGCAATAACAGCGCCACTTGGACCTGCAAATGCAACTGGAATTGTCACATGTGCAATGTGCGTGTGCCCAGACAAGCCAATGTATGCAATACTAGGAGTTGGTTGCCCATATTCAATATTCGCGAAGGATAACTGAGAAGTGTACTCAATGCCGTGGGCGGTTTTGACCCTTTCTTGAACTCGTGGTAAACGAGCCGAAGTGAGTGTTGTGTGTTGATTCTCGGAGACGGTTAAGGCAAAACTAGAAGGAGAAGGAACTGCCACAGGAACTGTGATCACCCAATACTCACTAGCACCTGCTAAACCTTTTTGCATTGCGCCTTCAATGATGGGGCGAATAACGGTAGAGGATTCTGTAGCAAGGGTGTCATATCCGGAGACACGTGGTGTAACCTTCAGTGCTATCACCTCAGGTGAGATTGGAACAACCTGCACACCTGGAACGACAGACTGTGCGGAACACACTGAAGCCCCTGCAATCACAACAAGCAATGCCAATCCTAGAAAGCTCTTCATTTCACCCTCCGAAATCTGTGGAAGACAACAAACAAGCAGCGACCTGCCATCGTTCCCAACAGAGCTCGAAATTCATTGAATAATAATCAAACGCAGTAAATGAAGGATTCTATAGGCCACACATATTTGATGAAACAACGTGAAATTAGCTAAGTGAGAACTTTGTGTCAAGGGAATAATCACAAATGAAAGACGAAAGTAGCACCTTTTCCCGGTTCTGACTCTGCAAAGATAGCTCCGCCATGACGATTTATCACACGTTGGACTGTAGCGAGACCGACACCGTCGCCCACAAACTCTTCATCGGAGTGCAGTCTCTGAAAGACAGTAAACAGTCTATCAGCTTGCTTCATATCAAAACCTGCCCCTGTGTCCGACACGCAAATCCATTCCTGCTCATCTTCGTCAAGCCTAGTGGATATCGCAATTTTTTGGGTTTCTGCATGTTGCGTGTATTTCCAAGCATTGGACAACAAATTTTCTAACAACACAAGAACGAGTTTGATATCTCCGTCTACATACATTCCCTGCTGAATATCAACATCAACATTGCGCTCCAAGTCGAGCCTTGCCATTCTTGCGAGTATTTCTTCAGCCAAACTCGAAACATCTATGTTTTGGCGGTGCAATTCAACAGATGTAATGCGGGACAATTGCAGTAGTGAAT
>JAUHYX010000050.1 GCA_030426285.1 bacterium | reverse complement strand
CTTCAGCGCCAAGTAAGATTCGAGCGCTTTCAGCTTCGGTTTTGCGGGTTTCTAGTGTGCCTCTGCTTCCAAGTTCTCCTTGAGTTAGGTCACACAGTACAATTCTCTTGCCGGCTCTTGCTTCTTGTACAACCGTTCCGCCAACACCGATTTCTATATCGTCTGGGTGTGCACCAAAACAGAGAATATCAACGTCATGAGTACCAAAGAGACTGCTCAAGGATTCGTCTCCAATTCAATCTTTTCAACTCGTCGCTCGTGTCGTCCACCCTCAAACGCTGTATCCAAGAAAGCATCTACGATAGCTTTTGCAGTTTCGAGATCAACAATTCTGCTTCCAACGGCAATGATATTCGCATTGTTGTGTTGACGAGAAAGTTCGGCCATTTGGACTGTAACGCAATTAGCTGCGCGTATACCGTGCACCTTGTTGGCAGCAATCGAAATACCAATTCCACTTCCGCATATCAGTACTCCGTATTGTGATTCGCCGGTTGCAACTGAGTTTGCAGTAGCGTGCCCAAAATCTGGGTAGTCAACTGAATCCAATGAAAAACATCCTACATCTTTGACATCGTGACCGGCAGCCTCTAAGTGGTCTATTAAAGCGACTTTGTATTCAAATCCAGCGTGATCAGATCCAATGACAAGTTTCATAATCTTTCTGATGTGTAGTTATAAACAAGTTGTGAACAATCTGTGGATAAAGGGTCGAAATGTTGTGTATAACGGTTGTGGATAAGTACGCAGTTATTCACAGATTTTTGGAGTCAGTACTTATCAACAGAACCCTGCATAGTTTTACACTGTATATCCACAGAACAATCCACATGTATTGAGAGTAACAAACCTGCGATTTGATGCAGTAAAACGTGTTTCCAGTACGTTGGGAACATGCTTATCAACATATCCACAGACTTATTACATCAATTTCTTTTAAACCTCTTTAAAAGAAATATAAGAATGTAGTACCTCTGGAATCTCAATTCCGAAGGACTTCTGATTGTTTTCAAGTAGAGAAATCATAAGTCTGGGAGTCGCCAAAGAAGAACCATTGAGAGTATGAACGAACTCAGGCTTTGAGTTGGACTGAGGTTTGTATCTAATTCCCGCTCTTCTCGCTTGATAGTCAGTTAGATTTGAACAGCTAGAAATTTCCAACCAACGTTGTTCAATGGGACTCCAGGCTTCTATGTCGTACGTTTTAGCACTTCCGAAGGTCGTATCACCAGAACACAATAAAATCACTCTATAGGGTATATTGAGAGACTTTAAAAGCGATTCAACGTGCGACACCATTCGTTCGAGTTCATCGTAAGATTCTTCTGGTCTAGTGAATGATACGAGTTCAACCTTGTGAAACTGATGAAGTCTATGTAAACCTCGTGTTTCTTTACCATAGCTACCTGCTTCTCTTCTAAAGCAACTTGAAAATCCGGTGTATCTAGTTGGAACTTGATCGAAAGATAATGTCTCTTGAGCATGTAGATTGGTAATGCTTACTTCGGCTGTTGGAATTAAGTATAGATCGTCGTGAGCACACTTGTACAAATCTTCTTCAAATTTTGGAAGTTGACCAGTGCCAGTCATCGCTTCAGTGTTAACCAATTGAGGTGTCATAACCTCCGTGTACCCTGCATCTCTGTTATAGTCGAGCATATAGTTTATAAGAGCTCGTTCAAGTTGTGCACCTTTACCAGTGTAAACCGCAAACCCTGATCCTGAAATTTTGGCAGCTCTTGCAAAGTCTACAAGCTTGTGTCTGCTGCACAATTCAACGTGGTCAACACCTTCAACGTTGACAGTAGTGTCACCATGGCGGCGGATTTCTATGTTTTCATCTTCGGTCTTTCCATGTGGAACCGACTCGTGAAGCATGTTCGGTATGTGCAGGAGAATGTCTTGAAGGTAGTCTTCGATTTCCTTCAGTTCTACTTCTTCTTCTTTTATTTGAGTTGCAACTGAACGCATGTCAGCAATGATGGCATCAGCATTCTGGCCGTTCTTTTTTGCGAGAGCTATCTCTTGGGAGACGGTGTTGCGTTTGTTTCGCAATTCTTGCGTTGATTGGATAATTTCTCTTCTACGCTGTTCTTTGGTCGAGTATTCTTCCAGATCGATGTGTACATTTTTGAGGTCACAGTTCTGGATGACTGCCTCTAAGTTGTCGCGAACAAATTTCTGATCAAGCATAGTGTATTACAGCTCGAGAAGTTATGAATAGTATGAAACACGAAATTACGATGTACAGAGCAATTTTCTCAATCTGGCTATGATATGAGGTTCTGCCATTTGTTTTGAAGTTTCTTTAGAGCTTTGTCAATCGTAAGCATTCGAACACCAAGTTCGGATTCTACCTTGAAATTTATGAGTCCACCTTTTTCAGGTCTAAGAGCCGTTTGTTGGAGTTCAGAAGAATCTACTGGAATGATTCTATCGGAAGTATATTTGAATGAATTCGCAATCGCGACTGCGAACTGGTAGCGATTCACGTAGTCAAATCCACTTATATGGTACAGTCCTGATTTATTCAGTGTAAGTGCACGTATAATTGTTGTGGCTAGATTATCGGCAAGAGTTGGAGTGCACCATTGCCCCGTTGTTATTCGCACATCGTTTTTTTCACTGAGGTTTCTCAAGACCCATTGTACAAAGTCAGGCGAGTTTGTGTATTCTGCAGAGAACACCACATTTGTTCTCGCAATAATGTAGTCTATTCCTGCTGAACGAATGATGTTTTCAGCTGCGAGTTTTGATTTCCCGTAGTAATTGATTGGCTCTGGTACATCAGTTTCTGTGTATGGACCATTTTCACCGTCAAACACATAGTCTGTTGAGAGTTGAATGAGTTTTAACCCATGAATCCGGCAAACCTGAGTTAGTAGCTCTACAAGATGAACATTCACTTGCCATGCTGTTTCACGATCTAGTTCACACTTGTCTACATTTGTCACCGCAGCAGTATTCACAATCATTGTGATGTTGTGCTGATGAATACACTCTTTTATACTCTTTTTGTCAAAGGGATCCAACTGCTTGAATATTACTCGTTCATCAACATCTGTTTGTAAGGTTACTTCTCCCCTACTTGTCATGATGATGGTCGCTTCAGTTTCATTGAGTAAAACACGTACGATGGCGCGAGCAACTCTTCCAGTGCATCCAGTGACAAGTATGGTTTCGTTGTGAAGCATAATTTTCTATTAAAGTTGGTTAAATATAGCCATTAATAACATGGGTAGGCTTCGGTTTTAGATGTTGATCTATGTAGTTATGTGTTTTTATTTCAAAAACGTCTCAACGGTACTCGTATAAAGGAATTAGCTAAACGTCGTGTTAATACAATAGTGATAAACATTTGATTGTGTAAAGTGAATAGTGAAAAACTATCGTTATGCTTCAGTAGTTTTTCCTATTGCTTTTTTCAGGTAGATAGATAGAATTGATATATCTGAAGCAGATACGCCTGAAATTCTGGAAGCCTGACCAAGTGATGAAGGTCGTATCAATTCTAGTTTCTCCACAGCTTCTGTTGATAACGAGGAAACTTGTTGATAATCAAACCACGTAGGGATAGCCATGGATTCGTTTCGCTTAAACATTTCTACAGCTTTTTCTTGTTTGCGGATGTATCCTTCGTATTTGATTTCAATTTCCGCCTGTCTGATAATGTCATCAGCGAATTGTTGTTCTTCCGTTAGTACGTTTCGACACAAATCTAAAAGATCAATCTGTGATCGTTTTGCCAGAGAATGAAGTTTTACTTTCTGTTCAATTGCTTGATGGTTTTTTGATTGCAAATAGGTATTCGTTGGTGACACTGGCATACTTGTGGACGTAACAAACCGATGAAACTCTGATAACGCTGTAGCCTTTGTTTGAAATTTGCGCATTGTGTCTTCTGTGTGCAATCCAAGATTGTAGCCTTTTTCGAGGAGCCTTTGGTCTGCATTGTCTTGTCGTAGAAGTAGTCTGTATTCTGCCAAACTCGTGAATATTCTATATGGTTCGTCGGTAGACTTATTCACTAAATCGTCAATTAGTACACCAATATATGCTTCGTCTCTACCAAGAATGAATGGTTCTTTTTCTAGAATTTTATGAACTGCATTGATGCCAGCTACCAATCCTTGGCATGCAGCCTCTTCATATCCAGAAGTACCGTTGATTTGTCCAGCTAGGAAAAGTCCGTTTATTGCTTTGGATTCTAGTGTGTATTTCAATTGATATGGATAGAAAAAGTCATACTCTACTGCATATCCTTGTTTTAGCATCACTGCATTTTCAAGGCCTTTGATTGAGTGTAAGCCGCGTAGTTGTGTTTCTATTGGTAGACTTGTGCTGAATCCGTTCACATAAACTGCATTTGTGTTTAGGCTTTCGGGTTCAATAACAACCTGGTGACTACTTTTATCAGAGAATCTATCTATCTTGTCTTCTATTGATGGACAATATCTCGGACCTTTGGCTTGGATTCTTCCAGTAAACATCGGTGAACGTTCGAAGTCATTTCTCAGGATGTCGTGAGTTCTTTCGTTCGTTTCAGTTGCATAACAATCAATTTTGTTGTGTACTTCAGAAGTCATCATTGAGAACGGAATTGGATCGTCGTCCCCTGGATGAATATGCATGACTTCGTAATTGATGCTGTTACCATCTATTCGAGGTGGTGTCCCGGTTTTAAGTCTACCGGTTTTTAGGCCATATGAGAGCAGCCTACCTGAGATTGAGTTTGCACTGTGTTCTCCTATCCTTCCACCAGATGTTTGAGATTCGCCGGTGTGTAGGATACCGTTTAGAAATGTGCCACCGCACAGGATCGCAGTTTTTGTTTTGATCACAGTTCCATTCTTCAAAACAACGCCTGTTATATTGTCGTTACTGATCTGAATATCACAGGCTTCTTCTTCTACAACAGTAAGATTCTTATATGATGTTAGAAGTTCTTGTGCATATTTTGGGTGAAGGATGGTATCGTTTTGCGAACGAGGAGACCAAATAGCAGGTCCTTTTGACTTATTTAGCATTTTGAATTGAATACCACTTTGGTCGGCTAATGTCCCCATAACGCCACCCAAAGCATCAATTTCTTTCACTAGATGACCTTTTGCACTGCCACCGATTGATGGATTACAAGATAGTCTTCCTGTTGCTTTGTGATTCATTGTCACGAGACAAACTTGCAGGTTGTTCTTGAGTCCAGCCATGCATGCCTCTATACCGGCATGGCCTCCACCAATAACTGTAATATCAAAGTTCATAGTAATCTGTTTCTAGATGTTCCACGTGAAACATCATAAGTTTCGCATAAGGAGTATTTCGTCTATATACGTATTCTCATCAAGCTTTAGTGCCCGATGTTCAGTTCCATACTTGATGAAACCTAGATTTGTATACAGCGATATTGCTTGTTCATTGTCGCTAGCTACCGTAAGTCGAATATGTTCACAAAATGTTTCTTCGCGTGCAATTTCGAACATAGTCTCTACTAGTTGTGTAGCAATACCTTTACCTCTGCACGACTCTGACACATAGATTCCCCACAAATAACCTTTGTGTCGTTGCTTTTTGTTATAGTGTCTACTGCTGAATCCAGCTAAACCTAATATCCTGTTTTCATTATCAAATGCACCAAGTGCAAAGTTGAACGGATAATTTAAGAGCCGGCTAAAAGCATGCTCTTTGTCAAATGGTGATAGGTTGTTGTAGTGTTCGTAATCCGAACCAAACGACTCAGGGGCAGTTTTTAGTGCCTCCGACCGTAGTCTTACGAATTCTTCGAAGTCATTCTCTTCAATTGGGCGAATATGTATGCCTTTCATATGCTTAATGTTTCACGTGGAACAATTGAGGTGTTATTTACCAATACAAAAATTTGAAAACACAGTGTCTAGGATATCTTCACTCCATTCATCACCAGTAATGTAATTCAAGTGTTTGATACACTGACGAATATCAATCGACAAAAACTCGGGATCTATTGTAGAATCTGATATGGTGAGCTCAGACAATATATCTCTTACAGATGATAGCTCTCCTATTATCCTATCATTTAAGAGTACTGACGTTTCTGAGCTTGTATTTCTTTCAATAAAATCGCTTATCCAGGATACCAATTGTCTGACGCCAGTTTCATCTTCCGTACTTACATGCACTACATTAGTACTATCTATGCCATTCACAATAATCGAATTTGCTTCTTCAATTAGATCCGATTTACTCAAAACTATCAGCAATACTTGATTGGGCTCTAAAACTAGTTGGACCTCTGAGGCCATATCACGTAAACTTGCTTCTGAATCAGAACTGTCGTGTACCAAGCAAACAATATCAGACTCTAGAACCTGTTGTTTCGCATTCTGGACACCTTTATTTTCAATATCATCAGCACTGATACGAATACCAGCAGTATCTACTATGGTAACCTTAACACCCTCTACAAGTATTGAATCCTCAATGTAATCTCTAGTTGTACCGGCAACATTAGATACTATAGCTCGTTCTTTCTGAACCAATGCATTGAGTATACTTGATTTCCCAGCGTTGGGCCTTCCATACAAACTGACGGTTATACCATTTCTCAGAATCCTTGCTGATTCCTTTGTATTTAGAAGCTCAGTTGTGAATTTCAGAACACTATGTAGTTGTTCCTGTATCTCATTGAAAGACACAAACTCGATCCCTTCTTCAGAAAAATCCATGCCCAATTCCAAGAGTCCGGCTAGTTTAATGAGAGCAGCACGAATAACAGAAACTTCCTTTCTAAAAGCTTGATTGTATTGTTTCTTTGAAACAGATATGCTGCGAGGACTATTGTTGTGTATGATATCTGCAATTGATTCAGCTTTGGTTAAATCAATCTTTCCATTAACAAAAGCTCTACGAGTAAACTCACCAGGTTCAGCAGTTCGACATCCGGCAGCCAACAAAGAATCTAAAATGGACCGAGAAACCAGGTGTCCACCATGACAACCAATCTCACAAACATCTTCACCGGTATAACTCTTTGGTGAGCGGAATACGGAAACAGTAACTTCATCAACGAACACACCATCGTACATCCATTTTCCGACCAATACCCTGTGCGTATCAGATGAACTAACTGATGTACTGGAGCGGAACAAGGTATCCACTATTGAAAAAGTGTCCTTACCAGATACTCGAATTACTGCAATTCCTGCAACACCAATTGGAGTTGCAAGTGCACAAATACTATGTTCTTGTTTGATTATCATAAACGTGAGAGGAGGATATTTGCAATTTTTACAAATGTAACACGGTATTTAGTTTAATTTATGTACATCTTTTCTACACATGAATACTAGTCTATGTTTGATACTAAATTTCACTACCCAACAGTGACATCAACAAACGACGTTGCCAAGGAACTTTTGTCAAGTGGCCAATACACTAATCTGGTAGTATCGGCCAATGAACAAACAAAAGGAAGAGGACGAAGTGGCAATGTATGGGACAGTCCAGTATCTGTCAATCTGTACATGTCATTTGGACTGCGCCACCTCTCAGAACAGAAATTGGATCACCTACTTACATACCAAGCCGCGGGTTGCTTAAGCGTGTATGGTGCAGTGAAGGAATTGTTTCCTTCACTAGACGTAAAGATTAAATATCCGAATGACGTATACTTAAGCAGCAAAGCAACAGAAGGAAAAATCGCTGGTGTGCTTGTAGAAAATGAATTTAGCGGATCTCAATGCATTTCTTCAATAATTGGAATCGGGCTCAACATCAACCAGGGTTCTTTTCCAGCGGATATTCAAAACAAAGCAACCAGTCTGAAGATTGCATTGGAACGAGAATTGGTATATGAGGAAATTCTCAAACTACAAGTCCTTATCACGGAGCGTTTCTCCGACTATGCGCAAAAGAAATGGGTAGAGATGTATCCACTTTGGAAAAACATACTCAAGCTTCGGGGAAAAACTGTACAACACGATGGAAAGGATTATGTCGTTGAAGATGTTCTGAACACCGGCCAAGTGGTGTTAACTCACCAACATCCAAATGAAAATTCAGCAACAATTACGATTTCTCCTAACCAGTCCCTCACATATGTACCGTAGCAACCCACAACGACAAGAAACTGTTGCTTGGAAAACACTTCATTCTAGTGAAAAAGCAGACACCCTTCTTATTGAGGCTGGAAATACAAATGTCAAATTGTATTTCAAAGCAAAGAAGCTTCTAGTTTCAAAGAATCAAACCGATCAGCACGTAAGTAATGTATTCTATGAAAAACTCGAGAAATCAATCAGTTCACTTTTGTCTCAGGATATAGAGAGTGTGGCGTGGACAGCAGTAAACAAGGAAGTTCATGATAGTATTCATGCGATTCTTTCAGGGCTACCAAGTCACAACATATGCTTGCAAGATCATCACGGAGGACTCAAAACCCTTTTAGGTGCACAACATATACATGGTATAGGAACAGATAGACTACTCAATGCCTTGGGAAGTCGCGAATTTGTACGTCAAACAATGTCCATGGTTCCAACCAATACACCAATTGTATCGGTAGATGCAGGTACAGCAACTACAATACAACTACTTAACTCTGTTGGTGAGCTTGTTGGGGGCTACATTGCACCGGGTCTACAATCACAACTCAATGCACTTCATCGTGAAGCGCCTGCACTAGAACACTTCAACGTATCTGATTTTGACACAGAAGAATTACAAACAATACCGGTAGAAGAGAATACTCTAAGGGCTCCAACTACGACTAAAAGTGCAATTCTGGCTGGAGTTCTCACCCCCTTAGTGTCCCAAATACGCACAATTGTAGCTGATATACAGCAAATCAATCTCAATGTATCAGTTGTCATAAGCGGCGGCAACGGTAGGCCAGTATATAAAGCGCTACAACAACAGTACATGAATGAGAATATATATATGTTCTTTGTGCCGGACATCAATGCTTTCGGAATACAGTGTTTCGTTGAGCACCTGTCAACGCAGTCATAGCAAAGCAAGACTACTCAAACACAACACTTACAAGTTCGTAGAAACCACCATACTCTCGTGTGTAAGTGTAGGTACACGCTATAAAAGGAGGTGCACTCGAGTACTTTGTTGAAACAAATGCTGGTGAGAAAACCTCTAAAGACTTGTTGGTATCAGTAGAAGTTCGCAACACATAAGCGTAACCATGAATACCGCGTTTGACCCACCGTTGCAGAACATACATCTTGTCAATCGGGTCAAATACAAGGCGATCCTGGAATGTTGGCGACCAATTGTTGAAAGTGCCCGCAACTAATAGTTCTCCTTCTAGTTCTTCACTTTGTAGTTCTATTTCCAAGAGTACAAACTCAGAAATCGGGGATCCAAGACTTTTCTCAGTGAAGACCCATGGGCCACGTTCAAAAACAACATCTGCATCGTCTCGCGGTGTATCAGGCCTGCGCAAATACCCTATTCCTCGTGACGGAAAGTGCACTGTGTTTGTAATATCAAGTCTTCTAGGTGTCGGTAAAACAGGAATTTCCCTAAACGAAAACGTACTATACGGCATATTCCTGCCATACAGAGAAAACCGAGAAGCGAATTCAACCTCATTTGTCATTGAATTAAGGATACGATCCGAAACGCCAAAGCCCCGATCGTACTGACCTCTTGCATACACAACAGCTGCTGTAGGTACAAAGACTCCATTTTTATTGACCGTTAAGTCAATATCTACTTTCCTACTGTTGTTGATAGAACGCATACGTTGTGAAGAATAGATATCAACAGAAACTGATTCATTGCTGACAAACAACTTGAATGAGTGAAGCGTAGAATCTGGAGAGTCTGTAGGCCTAACGATACACAAATAGTTTCCAGAATAGTCAAACGACACATGTGGATTTGGAAGGCTTACCACTCCCTCCCACACAGTTGAGTTCATCGCATTGTTCAACCGCGTCCAGGTATCTAGATACAATACTTGACTATGACTCTGAACAAATATGTTGTTTGTCGGTTGCCAACTTGGGTCACAATGAATGAATTCCACGAGTATGTCAGGTCGAGTATCACTCAAAACGTCTACAACAAACTCAACCGCAACGTCGGAATTCTGATGAGAGTAGTTTGCTTGTTTAAGAGCAATAACTGGGTAGTTATCGAATTCTGAGAATGAACAATAGCTCGAAACAACTGAGACTGGACCAGACGGACCAGCAAGTAATCTAGAAGGCCAACAAGTCACAATGGCTGAAACCAGCAAGAGAACTGCAAAATGTCTGCACTCTCTACGAAGCGAATTTAAAGGGTTATATTGCACGTTGACCAAAGATACAAACAAGAAAAATATATATGTCAGACGCATCTATCAATGAACAATCCCTTGCCTTGCACGCCAAGCTAAAAGGGAAAATATCTGTTGAATCAAAATTTGAAATCAATGACAAAGAGGGATTGTCAAAGGTATATACCCCAGGAGTGGCAGCCGTTTGTACAGAAATTGCAAACAATCCCAACCGCGTTTACGACCTCACAATAAAGGGTAACACCGTTGCAGTAGTAACTGATGGGTCTGCTGTACTTGGACTCGGCAACATTGGACCAGAAGCATCGCTACCAGTTATGGAAGGGAAATGCATGTTGTTCAAGAAGTACGCAGGTATAGACGCATTCCCACTGTGCTTGAACTCGCAAGATACAGATACAATTGTACAAACAATTGAGGTTTTGAAACCTGTATTGGGAGGCGTGAACCTAGAAGATATTGCTGCTCCTCGATGTTTTGAAATTGAAGAACGTCTGCAAGATCTCGGCATTCCTGTCTTTCACGACGATCAACACGGTACTGCAATTGTGCTCTTGGGAGCGTTAATCAATGCGGCAAAATTGGCCGGTAAAGAGATGAAAGACCTAAAAGTCGTCATCAATGGAGCTGGAGCTGCCGGCACGGCAATTGCAAATCTCTTGTTGTGTGTTGGTCAAGATCCTGATGTTTGTGAGCCCGTTCACGATGTTGTCGTGTGTGACAGCAAGGGCATAATTGAAAGAGATAGGGCCGATATCGTTGAAAACGAGACAAAAAAACGCATTGTAAAAGTTACCAATCGCACAGGGATTTCGGGCACTCTTCAAGACGCCATGAAAGATGCGGACGTATTCATAGGTGTAAGTGTTGCAGGAGTGGTGACTCAAGAAATGGTCAAGTCTATGGCCAAAAAGCCAATTATCTTTGCGATGGCAAATCCTGTACCAGAAATTATGCCTGAAGACGCAAAAAAAGCCGGCGCCTTTGTTATAGGCACCGGCCGTAGTGATTTTCCAAATCAAGTCAACAATGTACTTGCATTTCCGGGCATTTTCAGAGGAGCGTTAGATGCTCGCAGCCCGCGAATCACGAACCGAATGAAAATTGCAGCTTCGTATGCACTGGCCAACTACGTTCAAAACCCAACACCAGATCATGTTATCCCTAGTCCACTAGATGAACAAGTTGCCATTGAAGTAGCAAAAGCCGTAGCCGCATCAGTTATTGCGCCGGAACAAACTTCGTAACAGAGTTCTTTATAGGTGCGCTAGACATAAGGTAGTCGTATATATCACCCAGGTCATCCTCAGTCAATCCGGCATAGTCCATCCACGGCATTACAGTTGGTGGATTTTCCGAAGCTGGAATCATCCGGGCTTCTGGACTGTCGTAGGCTTTGAACTTCTGAATGAAGTGTTCTTTTGACCACGAACCTATACCCGTTTCTTTATCTGGCGTGATATTGGCGGTACGCACAACACCCACATTTGGGATGATGTATTCATGACCACCTGCAAACAGGGAATCATACACGGGTTTGCCGCTATCGAATGGCGAATGACAGAACTGGCATCCTCCCACTTTTGAAAGATACTCACCATTTTGAATCGGGTCATCAGTATCTATATCATTTTGAGGCTGAGACTCAGCAGTCATCACATTCACAAGTACGGAGAACGGAATTTTAAGTTCAGAGCGCTGCAAGTCTGGATTCTCAATAGGTTTCATTTGTCGCAAGAAGGCCACAACATCTTCAACATCACTATCAGACAAATGACTGTATTCGTGAAACGGCATAATAGGCGTGAGTGCATCTCCGTCCTTCGTAACACCTGTGCGAATGGCTCGAATTATTTCTCCATCCGTCCAGCTCCCCAGCCCAACTGGTGTAATATTAGGAGCAACAACAGTTCCAAATGGAATTGATTCTGTTGTCCACGTAAAACCACCCATCCCTTCGGTACCTTCTTTATACGGTGCAGCGAGGTATTGCGGTTGTTTCTCAGAGTGGCAATCTAGGCACATAGAGACATGTTCAACCAAATACCTTCCCCGTTCTACTCTTTCCGGAGATTTGTCGACGACAATATCCGGCGCATTTTCTGCGAACGGCATAGCAAACTTTACAAAGGCGATGAGGCATACAACAAGAGCAATTAAAATGCCCACGACCTTGACTAGAACTTTCATGATTGTGTTTCCCTGAATGACAGATCATGCAAGTAACTACTTGCACTACAATTAGTTAGAGTATGGGCTGAGTGAGGAGACTGATGCCACTGAATATAAAAAAATGACATAAAACAAAAGAAATGTTTGGAATTCTGTTACGAAAACTAATTACAAGGGTCATTATTAACAGAGTTGTTTATTTGGAAAAAACTTGGTAGTATCAAATCCAGGCTTGGTCCCCCCGCATACCAGCCTCCATTGTTAACGTCTCGAAATTGTAAGAAAATTGAACGATTAATACAGCTTAACAACTACAAGCACAGCTTTAGGAGAGTACCATGAAGAGAAGCTACTTGCTACTTCTTGCAGCGGTCTTCGCTTGGTTGTCCGTACCTGCCTTAGCCGGACAGGACAATCAATCCATTGAAGATTTGCGGAATAATTTTGAAAAAGCAGCGCCGCAACTGCTTAGTTCACCTACGAACTCCGGAACGAATTTCTGGATGTCTTTCCCAGCTTGTTATGATCAAGGTGGTTCAGGTGACAACTCATGTAGAATCTATGTTAGTTCGGGTGTTGCTCAAGAAGTAACAGTCGAGATTCCAGGACGAGGTTTCTTGGAAACAAAGTTGGTTGGACCAAACCAAGTGGTTGAGTGGAAGCTCGGCCCAGCCATGGCGCAAGCATATACAAAGCTTCCCAACCAAGACCCACCAACTGACCAAGTATGGCCAGGTGCAGGTATCAATGTAAGAGCTAGTGCTCCAATCATTGTATATGGTGTAACCCGATTCAACTTTACCTCTGATGGCTTCTTGGCGATTCCTTCTTCTTCTCTAGGAAAGGACTACATCGTTAATACATATGCAGACATGTCTGCGATGTATGCGGGGTTGCGACTTCCGGCCGAGACAACAATCACAGCGATTGCAGACAACACAGTTGTAACGTTTACTCTTGGTGGAAATGACATTACAGAAACCGCCGCGGGTCTTACACCTGGTCAAACCATGGTGAAGACACTGAACAAGGGTGACGTTTTCGCAATTAGTACAATTACAGACGAAGGTGATTTGTCTGGTAGCCGTATTCGTGCGAACAAGCCAGTTGCCGTTGTTTCTGGTAACCAATGTGCAAACGTACCAACCATCATGCGTTGGTGTGACTTTATCGTGGAAATGGAATTGCCTACACAGAGCTGGGGTACTGCTTACCACGTCACAGAAATGCACGGTCGTAAGAAAAATTCAATGATCAAAATCTTGGCTTCAAAGCCAAATACGGTTGTTTCGCGTGACGGCCAAGAAATTGGAATCATTGACCAAGCTGGTGGTACGGAAGGACAAGGCTTCTTGCACATGCGTGTTTCCAACGGCGAAGTTGGCAACTTCATTATTTCAGCAGACAAGCCTATTAGTGTTACTCAGTACAACCCTGGTCAGGAAGACGACAATGTTGTTTCCGACCCATTCCAACTTATTCTCACACCAATTGAGCAGTTCCAAACTGAAATTACCTTCATGACGCCAGGTATCTCTGGCAATGGTTTTAGCAGTAACTACCTCAACGTTGTGTATGAATTGGACGAAAACGGTGCTGTTCCCGATCACTTAGAATTCGGTATCGTGCAGGGCAATGATGTAAACTGGGCGAAAGTGAAAGATGCATTTGGTTCTGCGCCGGGTAAATTCTTCTCTGCTCCAGTTGAAGGCCGTACCTTCGCCATGAAGGAGTTGCTACTGCCAGGTGATGGTGTGTATAAGTTGCGTTCTGAAACCAGTTTTGCATCGTACAGCTATGGATTCTCAAACTATGACTCATACGGATTCCCTACCTCTGTTGCCCTTGGCAACCTCGAAGTAAACGATCCAGATGCGCCATTATCTCCATTTGAAATTGACTGTAGTACTGGCGAAGCCTACTACGAAGACCAAGAAGGCAATATCTATAAAGACGTGATCGTAACAGATTACCCAGAAAATGATAACGAGAGAACAAATCTCGCAGTTGTTCGTTTTGAAGTTTCTCAAAACTACATTCTGGAAGTAGATGAGTTCGTTCCTGGTGTTACGCGCACCACAAAGTGGAGAGCGTTCCCAGAAGATCCAGCAGCTTATGCGTATGCAGAGATCTTGTTTATGGATCAAGCCGGTAATATCACAAGAGACACACTTGAGTATGAACCATTCTCTTTGTCATTTGATCCTGAAGGACCAATTGATATGGGATGGACGAAGCCGGGTGGTGCTGAACTCCGCAAGCGCGTGACATTGGCCAATGCATCTGACGACTACGAGTCAGAAATTGGTGACTTCATCTTTGATAGTGACTATTCTGATCTATTCACAGTGTTGACATTCCCAGACCTCGTTGAGCCAACATTGCCACTCACAATTGAAAAAGGTGAAACACTTGAGATGATGGTTATTTTTGATCCATCTACAGTGACCTTGGACCAGTTGACGGCGAACCAACTCATCGCAGATGCCTCAATGATCGTTGAAGGCGCAGAATGTGGCGCAGATACACTTGATTTGATGGCAAAGGTTGAAGCGCCTTGTTTGGTACTCAACCCAGTAGACGTTATGGACTTTGGTGCTCAAGAAGTAAATGGTCCTGAGCGCGTTAGAACGTATACGATGACTAATACAGCCGAATTTGTTACTCTTGTGATTGAGGCAATTGACATCACAGGCACGGGTCCAGACATGGCCCAGTTTGACGTTCGCTTGCCAGTTGAGCTTGCAGATATCGACAACACTCCATACAATATGCCTCCAGGACAAACACTTACTGTTGAAGTGGCATTCGCTCCAACCGAAAAACGCAATGACATGACCATTCGTATCAAGTACGAATCAAGTGACCTTGTAGAGGAAGGTTGTGAGCCGTTGAAAGTTGTTATGGGCGATGGTACGCTAGGTGCTCCAATCGTGAACAATCTTGATTGGGATCGCAATCGTGTGAAATTCGCACCATACCCACACCCAACTGATCAAATGGTTCTTGAAAACGTTGGGAACTCTGAAGTTCGCATTACAGAAGTTACTGTTACTGGCGATAGAGATGCCTTCACGTTTAACGGCCAAACTGCAGATCAATTTGAGGCAGCAAATGCAGGTGGAATAAACTTGCAGAATGGTAATCCACGTCTGTGGGATGTTGAGTTCAACCCTACAGCAACAGGTGATTACTCAGCAAACGTGAACTTTGCATACAATGACGAAGACAATCAACCTCAGGTTGTTTCTGCACAGCTTACAGGTGTTGGTACTGAAGTTGTTATAACAGCTGTCGGATACAATTGGCTGACTGCCAATGGTGGAAATCCATGGCCGTTAACTACTGGAGATGATAATGGTACTGCGGTATTCACAGTTTCAGATGCAGATTCCTACCAAGACCCAGCGATTATAACTGGTTTAGAAGCCTTGAATGGCGACAATGATTTTCAGTTAGTACCTGGTGTAACTGAGGTTACAATTAACGGCAATACATACGCATTTGATGATGCTGGTATTAACGAAACTGTCGTGCCAGGCGACGAGATTAGAATCACAGGAATTCGCTATACAGCTGATAATGTTGGAGATGTTAGCGCATTTGCTGACCTCATTGCTGCCAACGACCCTGACGTGATGGAATCAGCAGAGTTAATCTCAAGAGGTTTGGCAAATGATTTGACATTGATCATTAACAACTTTGATCGTAAGTGTGTTTCTGAAGAACAAACCGCTTATGCTATTGAGTTGCACAATGGTGCAGGTAACGTCAACGTTACAGACATGAGATTGCTCGGTGGTCCTGGTTTCTCATTGACAGGCGAGTGGGAATTGTCAGGCACTCCGCAGGCAGCTTTTGATCCAGCCAACTTTGGCGGAATCACTATTGGTGACGGTGAGATTGCACGTTTTGAAGTCCGTTTTGAAGCGAATTCTGCAATGGGTCTTGTATCCATGGATGTTGAGGTAGATAACAGTACGCTAGGAAACCCAACTCTTTCAGATGTGATTACTGGCGAAAACTTCAACTACGAGTCTGAAACACTAACAACTGTGTTTAATGCAGATCGCAATGAGCAGAACCTCATTCCTGGATCTGAGTACTTGGTTGTTGGTCAGTCTGTTGAAGCTATCAATGCAGAAGCAGGTGTAGCCAAAATCATGGTGAGTTTGCAGTACAACTACAAGGCCTTCAACCGCGTTGAAGGTGGTGAAAGTTCGCCGTACACTGTTGACTTTATCGACGATCAGCCGGTAGCAGGTGACATTTGGGAAGCAACATACTTGGTTACAGTAGCAGCCGGTCAGTCTGTTGCTGCTGGAGACCTCATTGTGGTTCCTTTCCAATTCTTGTTGAATACACCAGCTGAGTCATACTCGTTCACATATTCGTTCATGACTACTGATGCATCGGACGCACCGATTTGTGCCAACCTTGCTGAGAGTACTGGAATTGGAACAGTAGACCCGATCTGTCTCGACGATGTACGTCCGATCCAAGAACACGCTGGTACATTTAAACTTGATCCAGTACATCCAAACCCAGTTGTACATCAGGCTGATGTAGACTACGGTGTTGCTTATGATGTTAATACGAAGATTACTGTTTTCAACGAACTCGGAGAAACAGTTCTTGTGCCAGTTAATCAAAGACTGTCAGCCGGAGATCATACATTAAAATTGAATGTAGAAGAT
>JAUHYX010000049.1 GCA_030426285.1 bacterium | reverse complement strand
AACGACAAGACTAGCAAACATTACGACGGCAGACTTCACAGAAAGCACCACAGAAATTTTGAACTCTAACGTATTGAGGCACAATATAAAGCCGTCCGAACAATCGAACCAATTTGGGGGGCTCGTGGAATGTAGCGGCACCCCTGAAGGGGTGCGAAAGGGAATAGGGTTTGGGTGGGGTGGTCGCGTACCCAGGGTTACGCTCGCAGGGCTCGCTCACCCTGGGCTAAGAAATTTCGCCCCAAGGGGCGCGGACGAACCCAGCACATTGATTGCGTTTGACATCAAAAGACGAGATCGTTTTAACCACGTGTGTAGAGACGCGGCGTGCCGCGTCTCAAAAAACAACATTCGTATCGTGTACCCATTTTCACCGGGAGACAAGGCACGCCAAGACGGGGCACGCTCCGTCTCTACATATTGAATGCGCATTAGGCTTGGATGGAACAATCGCACGTGTAGAGACGCGGCGTGCCGCGTCTCACAATTTCTTTGCGTTCCATTTCTGAAGTGCGGTTCCGAGTGAGACGGGGCACGCCCCGTCTCTACAATGATTCCCCTCCCCTTTGCCAACAAGCTCAAATTTTTGACTACATTGTGAATTGTATTTATTCTTCAGCCTGTTGAGGTGTTCTGTGGTTCTGTTGTCTATTGTGTTTCTTGCGTTTGCGGTGGCTGCTGTGTTACCGATATTTTTCATTTTTCGCAAAGCGGGGATGAGTCCGTTCTTTGGATTTTTGATGCTCATTCCTGGTTTTGGTTTCTTGATTTGCCTTTCCATCCTTGCCTTTTCACAGTGGAATCTTAATACCGCAGAGGGAGTGTAATTTTGGAAGTTGGACCAAGCGAATTAAGCCTTCTGTTCTTACTGGGAACAATTCCCGTGACAGCGTTTATTGTGTATCTGACGAGTAGAGTCACTAAAAAAGCTGGGTACTCTGGCTGGTGGTCACTCATCATGTTGGTTCCTCTGGCAAATGTTGTCGCCATGTGGGTCTTTGCATTCAGTGACTGGCCGAATTTGGAAGGTGAGTATGAAGACTTTGAAGATGTGTAGATGCATACTCTACAATTAGTAGGGCCAATACATCTCTGTGTCCCTGCGATAGGCATCAGTGCTTTTTTTGCACCGTTGTTTGTACACGAGTTCGATACGGTTGCCATTATTGGCGACACTGGGTTTTTCCATTTGGCACCCCAGAAATCTAACCTTGGCGTACCGAGTCTGTGTACATCTAGCATACTTTAGTCGCTGATGCACACATTGTGCTGTGGTTACGGTGAGCTGAAAAGCGACAAAATTTCAGGTTGAGATAATTGTCACATTTTATGTCATCGGTATTCCTGCCACAGTTTTTTTCTTGCTTCACATTCGCGTTGTGGCAACCCCAATCGCCTATTGATCTCATTCGTCAACAATGTCAATTTGACAGAAAGCTCCTGTCCAGTTAAAAGCTTAGCCTCCCACATTCGATCGAATACCCAAAGGTGCCCATGCACTTCTGTTGATCTCTCTTTCGCAAATTTGCGCAATACGTTGTCGCTAGTTAAAAGTACACCATCTACCTTTTCGGCGCACAGTATGGTGGAGCAGTCTGGTATCGATAGCATACGCTTCAACGACCGTATCTCACTTACCTGTAGCATATCTTTTGCAGACAATTCTCTTACTTTCAAATCCCCGGTTTGTATAAATCCGATGAGTTCATTTCGATGAGTCTCATCCAATTCAGCAAGAACTAAATCGGTTGTGTGAAACTCAAACTCAAGTGCAAAGAACTCTCTCAAAATGTGGAGTTCTACAAGGTCAATGAGGATGTTTGCATCATTGACAATAATTCTCATATGGCAACAAACTCTTTGCGAAACTGAGCTAGATTGAGGTTGAGAAGGCTAGCCGCTTTACTCATTGAAATAACTTCTTCAGAGGCTGCTCGGTATAGCAATTTCTTGAAGCGCATTGATTCCTCTCTACCAACATATTCACCAAGTCCTTCTTCGAGTCGATTTGAACTCATCGCAATACAGAATTGCTTGTATCGGTGACTACTGATACACCCAAGACTATGCGCTCTTTTCATAATTGCAGTTACAGACATACCATATGACTGCTTCAAAGCAACAAGTTCATTCTTAGAAAACCCTGTCCTATGTTGTCCAAATTCGCGAAAGAAAGTTCGTCTTGGGATCAACAAAGCACCTGCAAACCGGAGACACAGTCCCTCAATTTCTTTGTGAGAAAGAGCAGAGTCAAATTGTAAAAGTAGGTGCGCCAATTCGTGAAGGGCTGTCATGCGCTTTCGCTCTAGTCCGAAATTCTTGTTGAGAACAACAACGGGGTATTTTCCATCAACTATCCCAGAGAACCCATCAAACTCGTTTGGTGCATCTACCTCAACAACCTTTATTTCCTTTTCTTCCAATAGATCCACCACATTTGGAATCGCATTAGTCCCAAGATCCCAACTTTCCAACAGTGTATCTGCAGCCGCTTCAACATCTTCACCGTTGCGGACAACAATAGAATTCAAGGGATTCTCAAATTCGGCCTCAATGCCCAACAACTGCTCCAACTCAAGGTAATTGCTAACGAAATACACCACCTTCTCGCGTATGGCATCTATTTGCTTTTTGCCGAGTTTGCTCCTTTTGCGAAATTCAATATTCTCAATAGTTACTTCTTCTTCAAAGAAGTAGTCTATCTTTACGTCCAGAGCTTTCGCCAATGCGGTCACCAAAGCACTATTTGGTAACATTTGCCCCTTCTCATACTTTGATATCGCATTCTTGGAAACAACTCCGCCAATCCGCTCTACAAGTTTGTCTTGTGACAACCCGGCCATAACCCGAGCACTTCTTAGTCTCTGTCCAAACATTCTTTCCATAATACCACCCGGTTGACAATTGTCAAACAAAATACAACTTTTGTCAACCTCAAAGCAAGTCAAGAGTAGAACTATCCAAGTGCTGAGTTTACAAGAAGGTCGTCGTTCAATTGAACTATTACAACCCTCCCGGGTGCGGAGAGTGGGGGGTGACATTCCCAACGTGTATAGACGCGGCGTGCCGCGTCTCAAAAAACAACATTCGTATCGTGTACCCATTTTCACCGGGAGACAAGGCACGCCAAGACGGGGCACGCCCCGTTACTACATATTGAATGCGCATTAGGCTTGGATGGAACAATCGCACGTGTAGAGACGCGGCGTGCCGCGTCTCACAATTTCGCTACATCTTGACCCCAAGTTTCCGAATCCAAAGGGAGACGGGGCACGCCCCGTCTCTACAACTATTTGGTGCGCTATATACCCGCAATTTGTTGACCGATGACACATGAGTTGAGAGGCAGAGTGCTACGTCCCATGCCCGCAAGGGCATAGTTTCTTAGCTCAGGGTCAACGAGCGCCAGCGAGTGCAACCCTGGGTGAGCGCCCCTCACCTCATATTTCTCGTTCGTACCCGCAAGGGTACAATTCTTTTCAATTGCCACGATTGCAAAACGTGTGGTTGCACCCTGCCGGGTGCGAAAGTTAGAAGGGTGGTTGTGGTGGTCGCGTACCCAGGGTTACGTTCGCTAGCGCTCACTCACCCTGGGCTAAGAAATTTCGCCCCAAGGGGCGCGGACGTGGCGACTCATTGGTGACAGTTGATGGGTGCCGCGACTTACAAAACTCCATCATTCAATTTATGCGCATACCACACCACGGTTGACGGGGCACGCCCCGTCTCTACACTTGGGTGCACATTGTGTTTGGACGTGGCAATTGCATGTGTAGAGACGCGGCGTGCCGCGTCTGACCCTAGACTAAGAAAACGTCAACCCCCAATACCGAACTTCTTCAATATTCGGCTAAGGCCACTTGGTTCGACTTCAGTCATTTCTGGTTCGCCAATAATCTTTCCTGACAACCAGAACGTACCACTGATCACGCCTCCGATTATTGGCTCGCAGTCGGCAAAATGATCTTGAGAGGCAACAACATCAAAAGCACCTCCAAAAGACTCAATATATAGCCAATAAAATGGTTCATTTGTAAAATTGTTGGTGAGTCTTTTATAATCGCCAACTAAGCCAGTAAACATACATTCCGCAATTGAGATATCTCCATCCTCACCCGTGTTGTCTCTGAATCGTGATGTTGGTATGAACGACTGTGCTGCAAAAATTGCACCATCTCCTTTATGCGAATTTGTATATGCTAACTCTGATTCAAAAAATTCGATATTGTGTGCAAAAGCAGCAAATTGGACATCCAATTGTTGCGGAAGTTTGATTCCATCAAATACACGATAATTTGGTGCAAAGAAGCTAAAGGGGTACAATCCCGAGTCAAGTTCATCTGGACTAGGACTAGACCAAGCATCAAAACTTCCATCCAATGGACTAAATTTTCCCTTTGAACTAGAGGTCAGACTCACGTGATGCCTACTACTTCCTTTGAAATGAGGATTCATGCCTACAACACGTTTTTTGTTGTCAACCTGAAGCCATAGTTCTGCTCCTGACCCATCCTCAAAAAGCAGGTATTCTCCTTGTGTTGTTACTATGGATTCAGTCTGATCAAAAATATCCTCAATAAGCGTATCGAGATCCTCTCTTTGTTGCAAATTGAATCCTATGCTTGAAAAGTTACTTGACACGGCAACACCCTAAAAAATTAGACAACAAGATAAATTCACTTGAACCAAGACAACAACCGTCTTGATTGCGTACAGACAAGATAGACTTTTTAGACTTGACATCTCACACCTAGCAACACAACGAGTGTCTTTGAACAATTTGTTGAATACAATTGTTTCCGTTGTACGATCTTGTCTTAGCGAATCCAACCTTGGTGAGACACCCTCCACTTCCTCATTCGTCGTCCGTACTTCGTCCGTACTTCGTCCGTATTTATGAGAATGCTATTTATGCTGCTGTAGCACCCTTGAAGGGGTGCCAAAAGGTGTTGGGGTGATGGTCGCGTACCCAGGATTACGTTCGCTGGCGCTCACTCACCCTGGGCTAAGGCATTACGCCCTTACGGGCAGAGGCGTGTTGCGAGAGGCTCAATGGACGGAAGGGACATAGATGGACGGAAGGGACATAAATGGACGGATTGTTCGCTTCGACGAGCTCAGCGAACATACAAGTCTATCATTTGGCAATCAGTACCAAATGCCCGCAAGGGCATAGTTTCTTAGCCCAGGGTCAACGAGCGAAGCGAGTGCAAACCGATATATATCGGCACAATATTAACCTTTGAGTCTCAGATAGTCTGCACTTTTCCAGTTGCTCGGAAATCCCATAGCGTGGGGTTCAATCTCATCAAAACGATGAAGCAGCGCTCTGAGACTAGCGCGAAAATTGTGTTGAGGGCTGATAACATCCAACAGGAAAACGACAACGCACAAATACGAATACAACTTGAATTTTGTGGCATTTTGCCATGGGTTGGAGTTCACCGAAGACTTCTTTGGAATCCGTAGCTTGCTAAATCTTCGGTTAAAAACTCTACCATGATGTGCGCAGACATTTCTCAAGAACGTTAGACAAGTGAACCAGTTGACAAGCACATCTTCACTTTTCAAATCATAGTACCGTGTGATTGCGCGTTTGACCTCACCCTTCCTTGTGTTGGCGAAGAACTTCGATAAAAGTCCAAGACTACAAACTTCGAAACTCATCCAGGCAGGCGGATCTACTGGAGAGCTGTAAGTCTTTTTGTAATGTTTAATAAAGACCTCACTACTGTTCTTAAGAGTATCCCTCAACTTCTTAAGGTTTCTCTCATGGAATGTTTCGTCTGTGAAATGTTTTCTGTCGGTATACCAAAAAGGGCCAAACTCGATTGAGAAATTGTATATGATTTGTGTTCGCAAAGAAACCTCAATTTTTTCCAGTGCGTCAAGAAGAAGAACTCGCAACTTGCGATCAAAAATGTACCTATCTACGATCTGTTCAAACGACACGGATTCTTTAAAGGGATGATCCGGATTATCATTGTCTTGAAAAGGATATGTGTACGCTCGGAGTCGGTAATAGCCAATATTCGACAAATAGTTTTCGGCCTTCTTTTTGTCATCAATAGTGAGGCCGCGAGCCTCCAAAAGATCTATCTGTTCTCGTATGTGCAGTGCAGGTTTGTTGTAGAGCATGTGTTAGGAAGGTATTTAAAAGCGAAAACCCACCGAAGTGTGCATCACTCTATGAAAGAAGAGAGGCCCGGTGGGTACTGTTGACACCAATTTAATACAACAAGGATACTATTTCAAGTGATGCATCGAAAAACGGACTGATAATGCAGGAGACTCAAAACGGGATCTAGCAACATCCTAACTAGCGCAACTGCGATATGAACAATTTGTGCCCCAATCACATCGGTAGAGACGCGGCGTGCCGCGTCTCACAAAATCTCAATATTCAATCCATGTGCCCATTTTCACTCGCCAAGACGGGGCACGCCAAGACGGGGCACGCCCCGTCTCTACAGGTAGGTGCATTTGATGCACGTAATTTGTACACGATGCCACATGTGTTGAAACGCGGAGTAGGTGCCCCTCATGCCCGCAAGGGCATAGTTTCTTAGCCCAGGGTAAAGGAGCGAAGCGAGTGCAACCCTGGGGGAGTGCCTCCTTCCCCTCCTTCTTCTCGTTCGTACCCGTCAGGGTACAATTCTTCCCGAACAAAAAGATTCGAAAACATGTGGTCGCACCCTGCCGGGTGCAAAAGGGGATGGGGTTGGGGTGTTGGTCGCATACCCAGGGTTACGCTCGCAGGGCTCGCTCACCCTGGGCTAAGAAATTTCGCCCCAAGGGGCGCGAACGAACCCAGCACATTGATTGCGTTTGACATCAAAAGACGAGATCGTTTTAACCACACGCGTAGAGACGCGGCGTGCCGCGTCTCATAAACTCCCAACATTCTATACGTACGCGCAAGATCCTATGGGAGACGGGGCACGCCCCGTCTCTACATCTAGGTTCGTTTCATGCCCGAAATTTGTGGTAAGATGCCTTATTTGTAGAGACGCGTTACGCCCCGTCTCTACAGTTGACTTTGCATTACTAGCCTACCTCCACTCTTGCAAATATTGCCTCACGTCAAACTGATGGAGCTGGGCTGAGCCTGCGACGTAAAGCGGGTGGCGTGGGTGGCCGTGCTTGGTTAATGTGTGTAGATGCTGCCATTGTTTGTCGAAGCCGACGGTTTGGACCATGTCTTGTAGACAGCCTAAGAGATAAGGACGACGTTCGATTTCGGTTCCCCAGGCAGCAGTGATGGTCTTGATGTTGAAGCGCTGAAATGTTCGGGCTACTTCTTGCATGTGCTGTTTCTGCAATTCCTTGGCACACTTTTGATGCATGTCGTTCGGGTCGGTGGCCCGTTGCGGGTATACATTTAACATGAGCCAGCCGTCGTAGCCAAAGCCCGCTGAAAAGTTGCTGACGCGGTTCACGGTGCGGTCGAGATCATCTGGTCGCGCCGTGCTGGGATTGATGCCAACCCACGCTATCATATTGGTGCCAAGTACACCTAATGTGTAACGTGCGGAATTATCGTCGTTTGTTGTATACAGCCATTCTTTCAAGATACTTCAGGGGGTTGGTGAGCAAAAAAACGCGTAGTGACGGGGCGTGCCCCGTCTGGCACGCCCCGTCTCTACGGATTACATTATTGTTCGTTTGATTAGCGCAACATCACTTTTGCGTTGAAGACACCTTCGCCGTCGGTGACGACAACAAACACATAAGGTGTTGTGATGGACTTCAAGGATATTGGCAATGTGCCGTCAAAAGCCAACAGTGATTCCTGCTGCAGAATGTTTCCATTGAGATCGTAGATACGCAATGTTGTTGCCTTGTCATGCGAACCGTGCAGATACAACATGTTTTCTGCAAAGTTTGAATACACTTGTAAGTCAATGGTATTGCGCACCGGCTCAACACTATTTGGGCCTGGGCCTTCGCCATTCCACACTGCGAATTGTCCCATCATGCCGCGGTCTTCGTGTGGCAAAATGTGACAGTGATACATGTATGTACTGTCGGCTGCAATCTCAGTGCCATAGGTGTCAAACGCGATCACATAACTGAGTTCCCAACCGGGCTCAATCAAGACATTGTCCAACGGTCCTTTGAAAATATGTGGATGCAGAGTCGGGTTAACAATACTGTCACCATTGTGGTCGTAGATCTCTGTGACATAAAAATGCGTTAGGTGTATGTGCCATGGGTGCGCAACATCTGTGGTGTTGTTCAACGACCAAATTTCAGTTGTGCCGAGACCAACTACATCGTTGACAACCATCATGTCCATAAACGTTGAGTCAATATTGTAGTAGCGCTCTGTTGTACCAGGCGCAGCACTCTTTACAAAATTCTTTTTGCGCACATAGGTTTGGTCGTCATATTCAGGTGTTTCTAGCGGGTGAAGCGCAATTGGGAATTGCTCAATAGTACTTGCTGGTGCTTCAATAGATGTATCTACAACAATCTTTACGAGCGGGGCATCTGGAGCGCTCACGCCTTTGAAGCCATCAGAACCGATGATGCCTTTGCGAATTTCTGTTCCTTTGTTGTAAATGTAAAACACGCTGCCGTCTTCGTATCCACTGAAGTCAAGCAGCCACTCCAATCGTTCACCGGGTGCGATGTACACATTGTTGAGTGTATATGAAGAATCCATATACCCTGCATCGGTGGCAATCATATTAAACGGTACAACATTGAGATTCTCGTCGAGAACGGTCAGGTTGAACGTGAAACGAGCATCGCCACACAGGAATCGCATGCGTACCATTTCAGCTGGAACGTTCAGGTATGGATCAACCACACCGTTGATGATATAGCGGTATTTCGACTTAAAGTCATCATTGCCAAATGCAGTATCAATCACGAGATCATTGGTTGCTGAGTCGCGCACAAATAATTTGGTTTGAAGTACAACAGGAATGTCGTTAACACCATACTGATGTGGCAACAGGTCGTGCAACTCACGCAACAACTCATCATCGCGCGTATCGCCATCCAGTGGATCTTCAACAAACAACATGCCCGACATACCCATTTGCACTTGCTCATACGTATCATCCATCACATGCGGATGATACCACATAGTCGCTGACTTGTCCATTACTGGAAAATCAATATTCCACGTACTACCTACTGGAATGCGCTGGTGCGGACCACCATCAGCCCAAACGGGAACATGAGCGCCGTGCCAGTGCGTTGTAGCCGGGTGAGGTAAACGGTTTTCAACGGCAATGGTGAGGTCGTGCTTGTAGCTCCACGCCAAAGTCGGACCCAGGATTGTCATTTCATTCTCAGTGCCAAGACTATCGAGAATATTGTATGTGTACGTCGCAATAGGCGTCCCGGCCAAACTGTCAGTCCCATTGGGGTTGAAATCGTGTTCGGCCTCAGTAATGACAAGGTTTATATTGTCGTCCTGCACCAAATACGGTACCGGCAACGGATTCACAAAATCCTGTGCTTGTGCTCCGCATGTAATGCCAAACAACAGAAGAAACACGCTGGTACAACGTTTCATAAGCAAATACTCCCATGTGTGTGAAATGGTATATGGTGATGGTCTTCAGCGTAGCGAGCACCAAGGACACAAGGCCAGAATATAACAAAGTTTTCAGCATGATTTGCTAGTTGGACAATTGTAGTTCCCATGTTGTAATAGCGTCGGTTTGTGTATCTTTCGCTCGTCAGGCATCTAAAAAACTCTTCCTCTGAAAATCACGTGGCGTATATGTTTGATACTACTGTAACAAATTGCACGAATCCAATCCTAATTGTTGTGAGGGCTGTCATGAAACAACTTTGCCTTCTACTCACTTCATTACTGCTTACTGCTTTCTGTATCGCGGAGGTCTCTGCTTCTGAACGGGAGTGTTTAGGAGTGGAGATTATTCGCGAGGACAAACGTACTAGCAGCGAATTGTACACTTTTAATGGCGCATTTGATTTTACGTATTCAATGTTGCGCCACGCAGATGATTTGCTTTATGTAGAGTATCTAGACTCAAACTTAAATCTTGTCCACACAGTGTATGTTGACAGTATTCCAGATAAGATTGTTGTGGTCACTGACATCAATGATGACGGAGTTGACGATATATCCGCAAGAGAATATTCTCTGTTGCAGAGAGAAGATGGTTCGTTTACAAAATTAGCTCACCCTTTTGGCCAGCGTGGCCCCTTTGAGTTCGCGGATGATGTAGATTTTGACGGTATGCCTGACCATAGCACAGGCGATGTTAAGGACTATGAAAATATAACAATCATTGTGAGGTATTTGGAATTTGAGGGTGACAGTCTTGCACTTAAAACTGTGACTATCCCAACTCCTTCCAACTCTTGCTCTTTTGTTGGATGTACTACAGAGTTCGGCCCATATGATTCAGTCTACGTCATTAGTCAATTGGCTTTTGGCATAGAGTTTCCAGAAGACAGTATAATGTTTGTTTCCAATGATAGTATTGTTGGGCGTCAGTCAATTGAGGGCTTTCGGACCATAAGTGGGGTTCCCGGATTGTTTTTTGAAACCAGTGACGCTTCCCCATCATCTATGCTCTTTCATTCTCCAGAAGGTTTGAGAATTGCTGGCTTCTTTGAGGATTCTGTCCGTGTGTCGACTAAATCTATCCCAGTGGAGAGCTATAATCACCGAGACTTGATAGAGATACCCTATGATGACATTGGCGCGACCCATATGTTTGCAGGTGGGTCCGGCTTATGCTTTTTCGATATTCACACGTTGGAAGTGTTTGCAGGTTGTAGTTTTAGCAGCGTTGGAAAGAATTATGCTTTCCTTGGAAAGGACACTAAGATCGTTGTCTCCAATGTTGGAGATTACGACAAGTTCTATCGGTTTAAGCAAAAAAAAACACAGTCGCTTGACGTTGTGACACTGGAAAAGCTCACTGCAGATCCAAATAATTTCCGAGTTTCAGTAACACTTGAATCAACAAATGAGCGTATCCTTGATTTCGTTGAAGGAGTTTCTCCTGTTGTATCATTTAGAGGCTATCCTGACCCATCCATTAATCCGCTCACCATTGCAAGACAAGAGGGGATTCTACAATTTACGTTTGACGTATCAGGTAGAACAGGAGATGAAGTTGTCATTACATTTCCTCGAGGACCTATAGACGAAGAACTTTCATTCGCAGGCGGTTTTGTAGCTGTCACCATTCCTTCAAAACCAAGTTCATGTGAATTCGTATTTTTGCCAAACGATTCCTATACGTTCCAGAATACTGTAGAAACGTATACAGGACCAGATAGACTCTTTGATGTGAACGGAGATGGCTTGCTCGACATTGTGACTAATGCCAGTCATATGTGGCACGATCACATGAAGGCTGTTAGTACTCGTTCACTTGCACTTAATACTGGATCAATGGATATGCTTTGGGAACAGCAAGCAATGCATCCGCGAGATCCCTATGTCGATTTTATAGTAGAAATAGTCGATATCGACGGGGATGGCACTCCGGAATTGTTCGAACCAGAGAGACGCCGACTCTATCAAACCTTTGAGGACTATGTTCAGAAAGTACAATATGACACAGTACTTTCAAATCTCTACTTAAGCAATACTCAGTCTGGCAATCTCATCCAAGCAGATTGGGACCTTGATGGGAAAGCAGAACTGCGATTGACTAAAGCAATAGGAGTTTATTGGGACATAATTGAAAGTCCGCAAGGATTTGATTTGCAATTAAATTACAATGGCCCCGCCCCTCTGCTGGCCATGTGGCCAGCAATGAGGTCGGATTTCAATAGCAATGGTGTACAGGACATTGTAACCAGTACAGACGGATACATCGGAATCATCGAAACTGGTTACCAATTGCCTCCAAGGAATGTGTATCTTACTGCCAGTGTGGAGAGCTTGTGTCTAGCCGACTTGGACAATGATGGCACCAAAGAGATCTTGACTATTGAGGAAAACGATAATGGTGGCAGCGGGCTCTTTGTTTACAAACACACAATTGATTTATCATTTACACGCTATACAATTGCGGAAGAGACGAGTTTGTATGCAGTTGGACCAGTTGGAGACTTTAATGGAGATGGAGTAGATGACGTAATAATTCGATCCGAGTTTAGCGGTAGCATAGCTTTTGGGACTAGTTCTTTACTAGAATTAGAGTATTCGAGCATTGATTTTCCAGTTTTAAAGCTTATTAACTCCTCGTTCTTTATTCGTGGAGACTTAGACAATGATGGAGACTTGGACGTTATAGCTTCGGAAGGCGTAATCTACTCACCATTGTCTTTGACCACGTTCTTTAACTGTTCCTACACCGCACCTCCAGTGTCTGTACAAAAAGAGCACGAAATGGATGTCGACTTGCGAATTGATGGTCAGATCGTTCACACTCTATCGGGTTCTCCACTTCAAAAGCTACAAATATACAACGTCCTTGGGGTACTCTTGTTTGATCAAGACGTCCCCACCCCGACGCTCGACCTTTCAACAGTACTTGTACATTCAGGTGTGTATTTTGTAGTTAGTGGTTCGAATTCTCAAAAAATGATATTCGTAAAGTAGTTGGCAGATACGCATGGTTCAGCAACTTGAAATCTCACTCCCCCCTTTCCCACGTGGTTTTCACCTGATCTCAGATCTGGTTGTAGAACAACTGCCACAAATAGGCAAAGTTCAGTCTGGATTACTGCATGTGTTCATCAAGCACACGTCTGCGTCGCTTACTATTAATGAGAATGCCGACCCAACTGTGCGAGATGACATGGAGCAGTTCTTTAATCGCGCTGTGCCTGAGAATGCTCCGTACTTCACCCATACTTACGAAGGCCCCGACGACATGCCTGCGCACATCAAAGCGAGTATGCTGGGTTCTTCGGTGACGATCCCTATAACAGATGGCCGTTTGAACCTCGGTACATGGCAGGGTATCTACTTGTGTGAGCACCGCGATAGAGGTGGTAGCAGAACGCTAGTGCTGACGGTACAGTCGTAGTTATAAACGCGGATCTAAGTCCTCAGTTTCCATAGCCAACACACTAAACACACATTCGTGAATTGATCGCAATGGACGCTTCATGCAGAAGCGTTCTAGTGCCTCGATACCAAGTGCAAACTCATTGATGGCAGCCTTCCTTTTTCCACGCAATTTTCGAACTTTGAGGCGTTCAAGAATGTCAGGTCGTAGGTAGTCTGCTCCATATATGATTCGCAAATACTCGCGGCCTCGACACTTCAAAGCTGGTTGAACCAAGCGCTTTCCATTTCTTGCTACCAATGTCAATGGTTTCACTACAATGCCCTCGCCACCTGCATCCGTGAGCTGCTCCCACCACGTAATGAGAGAGTCAACTTCTGATAGATTGTTGAGATCGACCACTCTGTACTGGGTCGGCTGCATGATTGAGCTGTGCTGAGCGATTTCGGCAATTCGTTCCATATGCCAAACATGTGGTTTAGAAACATGTGTACCCTGATCTGTGGCAAGAATATGAAATGGAGCGATACGCAAGTCTTCGATAGTGTCTACATCCCAACAGTATCTACGATATGCTTCGCGAAACTTGTGCATAGAGTTCAAGGAGTCTGAATACTGCTTCGACAAGGCGTCAACGCCTTTGATTCCTCGCAAATGCGCTCTTTCAAAAGCTGCTACAACCAGTGGCAGTGCTAATGTTGACGAAGAAGCTACCGCTGCATATTGCTCGCGCAATAGCGACTGTGCCTTGGCGGACCAAGGCATTATTTCCATGTCCAAACACACCCAACTCGTGTTGTGCTTCTCCCAAAAACCACTTGAAGTAAGGTCACTATGTAATCGCTCCACAAACTCTGTGCGCTGAGAAGGTGAACTAAAAAAATGACGCCCGCTCTTAGTGTAGCACACTCCTAATTCGTCGGTGTCGATGTGAAAGTGCTCTAGCACACTTTGTTTGTCTTTGCATATTACCGCAATTGCACGCGAGCCCATGTGTTTCTCTTGCGCCACAATGCTTTGTTGGCCGTAGCTTCTGTAGTACTCAATTGCTTCCAATGGGTGCTCCAAGAACTCGGGAAGATCACTTGAATCTGCGGGCGACATTGTTGGAGGTAGGTAGATCAACCACCTCGGATCAATTGCAAATCTAGTGATGTCTTCTAGTGCGCGCCCTGCTTTACTCATGTCAACTCGAACTGTGTGCTGTAGTGACGTGGTAATAATCCGCTTACCAGAAATGTCTTCGATATCCAAGACATCAGAATACTCACCAAGCGGTGGTTCTTGAGCATCAAGAGGCCGAGCCGGTTCATAATATTGCTGATGCGCTGGAACTTGCACAAAGTTCAATTCAGGATAACGTACAGCACTTAATGCACCTCCAAATACACATCCTGTATCTAGGTTCAGTGTATTGTTCACAATCTCAAGTCGCGCTTTTGGAGTGTGACCATAAACTACCAAAGCACTACCTTCGTAGTCTCTTTCCCATGGTAAACGCACCGGTAGGCCGTCTTCGTCGAGCTTGCCTGTTGTTGCTCCATACATGCAAAACGACCGAACTGCGCCAGACGCACCACCATGCATTTCTTGTGGCAATCCGGCGTGTGACACAACAAGATTGCCACCATCGAGAACAAAGTGACTCACCAGGCTCCGTAGGAATGACTTTAGCTTCACAATCTCTTCTTCGGAAGCATTCTTCAATTGCTCAATAGTTGTTTCAAGACCGTGCTGAACCTTTACTTTTTTGCCATCTAGATACTTCAATAACTTGGCGTCGTGATTTCCGGGAACGCACATGGCCGTGCCAGCGTCCACCATTGCCATCACCAATGAAAGTACTTTGTCGGAAGCAGGCCCTCTGTCTACCAAATCGCCAACAAATATCACTTTTCGGCCATGTTCATGCGTATACACACCTTCCTCGTTGACACGATAGTTCAAATCCGCGAGGAGTTCTACAAGTTCTTGATAGCAACCGTGTATATCGCCGATGATGTCGAAAGGTCCAGTGTCGTCTTTCTTGTCGTTAAACAATTTGGTTGTCTCAACAGTCATTTGATTCATCATCGGCAAATCGCGCAAGGTATCAACTTGACGAAGCATATCTTCTGCGCTTTTCAAACGATGGATACTCGAGAACCCTTCCTTCTTGAGACTTCTCACAGCCTTCCGCAACTGAGAATAGTGGTTTTTGATCACATGGCGACCAACCTGACCTGTCTCTCTGTTCTTGTTTTGAGACAAAGACACTTCCAACGGCAATTCAAATGTGATAGCTGCTGTAAGAACATGGTGCTCTTTGGCGAGACGAATCAGTTGGGCTCTATCTTCAGACCTCAGATTGGTTGCATCTACGACCGTCAACAATTTGCGCGACAACCGCTTCTGCAGCACAAAACGAAGCGAATCAAAAGCATCTGCGGTTGCCTCCAATGAGCCTCTGTCACCAGATACCATTTCTCTAAAGTCGTCGGAAGACAATACGGCATGTGCTTCAAAATGATGTGCGGCAAATGTTGATTTTCCAACTCCTGAGGGACCAATAAGCAACACCAAACAACTTTCAGGTAGTTCAATTGTCACGGCTAAACACTCCGTATTGTGTAGGTGTACCTTTGTCTTTCACTTCTTCTCCAATGCCACCCAGCACAACTGTATAACCAAATTGTTCACATACACGCATACACCACTTTTCAAACTGCTGCCTATCCCATTCAAATTTGTGATCAGAATGGCGCATTTTATTTGGTTCTAGCAACTCATACTGTGAATTGTATTCAACATTAGGCGTTGTGACCACAACAGTGCCAGGATTTGCAAAGAGAAAGACTGTTTTTTCAACAAGTGGCAATACATCTTCGTGTATGTGTTCAATTACTTCAACAAGCACAGCTGCGTCAAACCCTTCAAAACGTTTGTCTCGGTAGAGCAATGAGCCATGGATCAAAGAAATCAACTCACCTTCAGTATCCAGCAACTTCAACCTTCGTTTTGCCAACTCAAGCGCTTTTACGCTGACATCCATGCCTACGAGTTGTTCAAATTGGGAAACTGTGCGTGCTAGGCTTAGGAACTTACCAGCCCCACAACCTAGATCTAGAACCGTTTTGGCACCACTCTGTTGGACAAGATCCAAAACTACTTGAAGCCTGTGTTCGTGTAGCCTGACAGGAGATTCTTCCGCAACGTTGTTGTGGTTTTCCCCCGCCCCCTGGTCTGACATTGTTGAATTTGGGTCAGGCTCGTCGCTACATTCATCTCCGAGCAGTGCGTTTGCCCTAACAGCTAGTCCCTTTTGATAGCGCATATAGCGATCTACAATAAGGTTTCTCTTGGGATGAGTTTCTAGCCAACCCTCTCCTTTTGCAATAAGCTTCTGTATTTCATCTTCACCTACAAAGTAATGCTTCTTGTTGTCGAGTACCGGCAACAAGACATAGAGGTGACGCAACAGGTCTTGCATGCGACACTCAACTGACAAATTGAGGGTAGCATATGGACTATTCCCCCAGCTCGGATGCTCTTCGTCTAGCTGTTGAACATCGTATGCGCACTTGTAGCCCAATGGTTCAAAGAGCGCTTCAATCATACCTCGCTCACGACCACCTATGGCAACTGCGGAAACCTGTATCTCAAGAGGGAGCACTTTCTCAGCCAGATGCGGTTTGTTTGTGCACGTTCCATTCATCGCAGTAGAAAAGAGCTTGGCAATGGCTGTTGTCATGAGCGAAGAAGCGGTATATGGGCGGTCATTCACATAACGCCCAAGAGCGAAATTCGCCAATGAAGTTGTCGGCGGAATCTTGACAAGGTCCAACGAGTCTATGTACAAGACTACGCAGCATGTACCTGCAACGGGAGTGCTTTCCGGATAAAACACATGTGCTTTGCCAACAGGCAATTCTGCTTGTTGCAATCTGTCTGGATGCTTGTGAAGGAGGAATCCCAGGTCTGCAGCATGCTCGCCTGTGAGTCGAATATTGAGAAACATGAGAACTTCGTTTTGATAAAGGAAAAAGCACTAGAATCAGGCTGAGGGGGTGTACAAATCAACGAAATCACGTAGACTCTGACAAGAATTTCTTTTTGGTGACACGGTTTCTTGTCAATATTGCTGTACGAACCACTCCTCCTTTTTGCGCCTCATAACAGCAATTCTAAGCCGAGGAGGATTTCTTGTGGACGGTTGGGGATGGCGCCGCCTGGCGCTTGAATGCCAAATGTATTGTATTCTGTGTTCAAAATATTTAGGGCGTCGAGATATACAAACAAGTCACTCGTTACATGCTGCCCAACTCGTGCGCTAAATACAGTGTA
>JAUHYX010000287.1 GCA_030426285.1 bacterium | reverse complement strand
ACATTGACAGCGTGATTGTTATTCGTGCCGACGGAAAATACTCTGTCTCAAAAGTGTCCGACAAACAGTTTTTTGGCAAGAACATTGTCCATGTTGGTGTCTGGAAAAAAGGTGAGGAGCGCAAAATCTACCACGCAGTATACCAAGACGGAGCGTCTGGCGCAGCTTATGTAAAACGTTTTGCTGTCAAAGCTATCACGCGCGACAGGGAGTATGATGTAACAAAGGGAACTGCGCGTTCAAAATTGCACTATTTAGCAGTTCACGACAATGCTGAATCCGAAGTTGTACGTGTTTTACTCTCACCGAACCAAGGAGCTCGCAAGCGCGAGTTTGAATTTGATTTCAGTGAGTTAGCCATCAAAGGGCGATCTGCCGCTGGCAATAAACTGAGCAAGTACCGTATCCGCAGTGTCACGCAAGTGTCCGTTGGAACGAGTACGATGGGTGGACGCGATATTTGGCTCGACGAAGCCATCGGCAAACTCAACTACGAAGAACGTGGCCAGTACTTAGGCGCTTTTGAAGGTGATGACCGCATACTGGTATTGTATCTCGACGGTACGTATGAACTCACAGACTTCGATCCAGTGAACAACAGATACTCTATGAGTGACATTGCTCAGGTTACGAAATTAGATGACACTGTTGTTACTGCCGTGTATAAAGACGGTGGCTCGAAAAACACATTTGTGAAGAGATTTGAGATTGAAACAACAACAATTGGACGTCGATTCCCGTTTATCTCCGAAGAACCGCGTTCAAAGCTTATCGCCGTCACAACAATACCGCATCCTGTGTTGGAATTTTCGTACTCAGCCACAAAGGATGACAAGAAGCGCACGGTTGAACATGATCTAACAGAATTCATAGACATCAAAGGGTGGAAGTCAATCGGCAACAAGCTTGATACTGGTTACAGGCCGGCAGGATTCACAATAAAAGATGGCAAGAGCCAAGATTCGATTGAAGAATCTTCAGATGATGATAGCGACTCGTGAAACCGCCCAAGCAGCAGGCCGTTGCATTGTCTTTGTGATTAACAAAACCAATAGTACATTTGTACGACAACTAACACAGCCTCTCTTATGGTAAAAGCAGCACTCGTGTTTTTAGCATTGCTCGGTTCGGCACTCAGCAATGCAAACGCGCAATATTCTATTTCAGTTGATGATGTCAACGGGGTACCTGGAACTGTCCTTTCGCAGACGGTATCTGGATCGTTGGACCTCGAAACCAATTCGTTTGTGGAGATTGTATTTAGCTACACCCCCACTGTCGCGCGAATCCTTGCTGTTGAACCTGTAGATGGTGGGCTGTTTGACGCGCCAATTCAGTTCAAAGATTCAATTGTAAGTCTTGAAGAAGCATATGTGCGAGTGTGGTGTGAGACAACATCTCCTGGTGATGCTCCGCTATTGACATTCACGCTTGAAGCGTTGCGCGGGCCAGATGTCACCACTACTATGCAGCCAATAGAATTGTTAACCAATGGTCAGATTGTCAGCAATCCCTCTCTCTCAGGTGGTCGTATTGAGGTCCCGCAAGATCCGCTCACACCTGTTTTGCGCGAGACCTTAGGATTCAATTACCCAAATCCGTTTAATCATTGGACGCAGTTTTACTTGACAGTTGCCGAAGATGACACGGAAGTGCATTTCTCCCTCTTCAACATTGTCGGCCAGCTCGTGTATGAAACAACAGAAACATTCGACGCGGGTGACCACAAGTGGATGTTTGTGCCGGAAGAGCTGTTTTTGGATATGTCACAAGGTGCCTACTTTATGCGCATGGAGACTCGAAATGGTTCATACCACACTTCTTGCGTGTTTTTGAGGTAGGCATCATGAAACTATTTCGACTACTGATACTGTGTCTCTGCTTGCCTGTTTGTGTAGGTTTCGCCCAAGAAAAGTCTTCTCAAGGCACCGAATTTTGGCTGTGTTTTCAGCAAAATTATCTGGATCATATCGTTGAGAACGGACGCTCCAAACCTGCTGAACCATTGCAGTTGGAGCTGTATATTACGGCTGAAAAAGACACTGAGGTTCGCATTCAAATTGCCGGTCTCAATTACGACAACACACAAATTGTGCGCGGCCGATCCGTTGTGACAGTGCTCATTGATTCCGCAGCTCAAGTTCGTGGATCTGAAGAAATAGTCCGCAAGGCCATTCATATTTCGGCATCAAACCCCATCAGTGTGTATGGGCTCAACCGAAGATTTCAGACAACCGATACATACTTAGCTCTACCCGTGCGCGCCTTGGGAAAGGAGTACATGGTGATGGCGTATCCGTCACTGTGGCAGGCCGCCGGTGGTGAATTGGTGTCGCAGATTGCCGTTGTTGCAACTGAAGACAACACCCAAGTGAGTATAGTGCCGAGCACAGATACCAGAAGAGGAAAATCAAAGAACGAAGAGTTCATTGTAACGCTTAACAAAGGCGATGTGTACCCAGTGCGAGCTGCCCATAAACGGCGCGGCGACCCTGCAGACCTGACCGGAACAACAATAAAATCCAGCCATCCTGTGAGCGTGTTTTCAGGTCATTCATGTACTTATGTGCCCATACGCACAGGTTCGTGCAATCACTTAGTTGAGCAAGTTCCGCCAACCAATACATGGGGTAAACACTTCTATGTTGGTCAATTTCGCGGACGCTCTACGAGTTCACTGCGCGTGTTGGCGGCTTTTGATGAAACGAAAGTGTTTGAGAATTTTGATCTCGTCGCCGTGCTGAAAAAAGGCGAAACGTATGAGAACTCTGTCATGGAGGACAATACACAGATCACGGCTGACAGACCTGTCCTTGTTGCTCAGTATGCACAAGGATACAAAAACGGAGACTCGATCGGCGACCCGATGATGATTCTGGTTTCGCCAACGCAACAGTTTCAAAGCAGCTACAGATTCGCAACTCCTATAAATGGCGCTTGGGATCACTATGTGAATATTGTAGTTCCGCAACAAGGCATCGACGGTATGCGTTTGAATGGTGCCCCATTGGGAAGGAGTCTCTTTAAGCGCTTTGGAACTTCCGACTATTTCATTGCGCAAATAGATGTACCATTTGGAACGCACACACTGTCTTGTTCGCTACCATTTGGTATGTATTCGTATGGCTTTGGCTTCCAAAAAGATGCGTACGATGCCTATGGAAATATGGGTGGACAGAATTTCAAAGTGTGGCAAGATGTAGCTGACACCGAGCCCCCTACCATTGAAATGGTTGAAGAACGCGGTGGCA